>JAAYGA010000048.1 GCA_012727935.1 Pseudomonadaceae bacterium
ATAACCGGCAGGTGGTGAACATTAAAGCGCAGCATCATCAGCATGGCTTCAAACACCATTTGGTTGTGTTCAATGGTTATCAGTTCGGTGGTCATAAACTCACTGACTGGCTGGGTTACATCGGCACCTGTGGCAAGCACACGAATACGTAAATCTTTATCGGTAAGAATGCCAGCAGGTTTTAAGGTGTTAGCTTCGGTAATTAATAAGCAAGAAACCCGCTGCTCGGTCATGTGGAGGGCGGCATCTTGAATGCTGGCGCTTTTATCTAGGGTAACTAGTTCACGGTTTATAAGAGTGCCAACACGGGCAGACAAAAGTTCGTTGGCATCTTCGTGGCGAGAAATGGCTTGGCGCAAACGGGTACGGTCTTCAACTTCCACCGCATCGGCAAAGGTTTCGTGTTCTTCAAACAGCTGGTTAAACACGGCAACAGGAATTAAATAAACCAGCGTGTCTTCTAGGGCTTGGGCGGGAAAACGAACTTTACCGTGGCGCAATAACCCAAACTGCCCAAATAAGCCACCTTCACTAAGGCGGTTATACAGGTCGCCATTACGGCGAAAAACTTCAACAGCGCCACTGCGAACTAGGTGCAGTGCATCAATGGCTTGTTCAAAAACTAGAATGGAGCTGCCGGCTTTGAAATAACTAATTTCAACCTGAGTAGCAACCCAGCTGAGTGTTTCTTCTGGCAACTCATTAAAAGGCGGATGCTGCTTTAAAAATTCTAGAACTTCTATCTGCTCTATTTCCACAACAACCCGCCTTTTAATTTAGATTAGACTGCTTTAGGTTCAGTCATTAAGCCTTTAACCAAGGCCACACAGGACATTAATAGTACCAGCGTGAAGGGAAAACCTGCTGAAACTGCCATGGCTTGTAAGGCAACCAGACCACCGCCCAAAATAAGCGCTATGGCAATTAGGCCTTCAAAAGTACACCAGAAAATTCTTTGCGGCGTGGGGGCATTCACTTTACCGCCGGCGGCAATGGTATCAACCACTAAAGAACCTGAATCGGATGACGTCACAAAGAAAATAACCACCAAAATAATGGCAATAAAGGAAGTGACTTGTGCCAAGGGTAGGCTGTCTAACATGCCAAACAGCTGCAGGGGTAAATCTAGGTCGGCCACTTCTGTAAAGCCTGCTAAGTATTGGCTAATGCCTGTGCCACCAAAAACGCTCATCCATAAAATACAGGCGGTGGAAGGAATTAATAACACTGAGATTAAAAATTCACGCACGGTACGGCCACGCGAAACACGGGCAATAAACATACCCACAAACGGTGACCAGGAAATCCACCAAGCCCAGTAGAAGGCTGTCCAGCCATGCACAAAGTTAGTGTCTTCTCGCCCAACGGGGTTGGCAAGTTGTGGCAGGTATTCAATGTAAGCCACTAGGTTAGAAAAGAAACCTGTCATTAAGGCTAGGGTTGGGCCAACAATAATGACAAAAGCTAATAAAATAACTGCAAGCAGCATATTAATTTCTGACAGGCGTTTTACCCCAGCTTCCAAACCAGCTAATACAGAAACCAAAGCGATGGCGGTGATGCCCACGACCAATAGAATTTCTGTTGTGGTGCCTTCTGGCACACCAAATAGGTAGTTAAGGCCAGCGGCGGCTTGTGAAGCGCCAAAACCTAGTGAGGTCGCCAAGCCAAAGAGGGTGGCTAAAATGGCTAAAATATCAATTAAATGCCCAGGCCAGCCCCAAACACGTTCGCCCAAAAGCGGATAAAAAATAGAACGTATGGTCAGCGGTAAGCCTTTATTAAAAGAAAAAACCGCCAAGCCTAAAGCTAAAATGGCATAGATCGCCCAAGGGTGAAGACCCCAGTGGAAAATGGTTGCTGCCATACCCAAACGACGTGCTTCTTCAACATCGCCCATTGCACTCGCTAAAGGTGCCCAGTCGGTACGCAAGCCATCTTCTATACTGGTTCCGGCTAACGAAGTGCTGAAGTGGGTAAGAGGTTCTGAAACCCCAAAGTACATTAAGCCAATACCCATACCCGCCGCAAAGAGCATGGAAAACCAACCAAGGTAGGTAAAGTCGGGTTTGGCTTCGGTGCCGCCTAAGCGAACTCTGCCCAAAGGAGAGAAGATTAAGAAGATGCACAAAAGTACAAAGATATTAGCGGCGCTAATAAAAAACCAATCTAGGCTGGAGGTTAGCCAGTTACGCAGGCCGCTAAACAGAGGCTCTACTTGCGTTTGGAAAATAAGTGTTAATAACACAAAAGCAATAATGGTTAAGCCAGAAATTAAAAATACTCGGTTGTGAATATCCAGCCCAAAAGGGCCAATTTTCATGGCTATATTGTCTTGTCCAATTTGATAATCGGTATCAATCGGATTCACTTCCCCATCGGGTTTCATGGGGTCTTTTTCATCAGTCATAAGTCCTGCCTTGGCTAAAGATAATAATTATTTATCATGGTGAGGATTTGTAATGATATTTAATTATGATCAACCCGAGTCTGACTAGCAAGTTTAGTTAAAGCGTGATGACCCGAATAACCAGTAAAAACAAAATGGCAGCACTGATGCGATTGATCCATACCAGCTGTGCTTTTAACCAAGGTAAAACTTTGGAATGCGATAATCCAAAAGCAACCAACAGGTACCAAAGGGTGTCGATTATCCAAGCCGTTGCCGCCAGCAATAAGCCAATGGCATAGCTTTGCCCGGGCTGAATAAACTGTGAAAAAAGCGCCGCTAGCATAATAATCAGTTGCGGGTTAGAAAAAACAATTAGAAAACCATCTCGCAGGGCGACTTTGGCAGAAGGAATGACTTGGTTTTTTTCATCACCTTTATTGTTAGCACTGCTGCGTAACATTTGTATGCCCAACCAAGCTAAATAAGCGGCACCTAGGTAAGTCATGGCTTGGTAGGCTTCTGGATACTGGGCAATTAAATGCCCCAGCCCCATAGCCACCGCAAAAGCATAAATGCCTACGCCTGCACCATGCGCCACCGCAGCAGCCATGCCGTTGCGCCTTGAACCCGTCATAGTATGGCGCAAAATAACCGCCAAACTTGGGCCAGGTGATGCCGCACCTAACAAACAAAAAGCCGCCACGGTTAGCCAGTTATGAAAGGTCATTTATGGTTATCTTTCTGCTGCTGGTAATAAAAAGCACCTTGTTTTTCTAAACGACTAATTAGGCTGCGTAATATACCCAGTTCATGCTGGTTGGGTCTGGCACGGCGAAAAAAAGTTTGCAGTTCTTTTAAGGCACGGTCGGAAGCGCCATTAAGAAAACCGCTGGCGGCCAGTGCTTTTTCTAGGTGGTCTTCAAAGCCTTGAATGGCTTCTAAACTGGGTAATTGTTCAGCCGCTAAAACCTTGCTGCAAGAATCAACAGGTTTGGCATTAAAAATTTCATAACACAGAATTTGCACGGCCTGAGCAATGTTTAAAATGCTGTAATCGGGGTTGCCATCAATGCTGACTTGGTGGGTACAAAAAGCCAGTTCATCGTTGTGTAAACCGCTGCGCTCACGGCCAAATACTAACGCCACATCACCGGCTTGGCTTTCTGCCTGCAAAGCTTCTGCCGCTTGGCGTGGGTTAAAGTTAGTTAATGCTAAATGCCGTAAACGGGCGCTGGCGCCTATCACTAACGAGCAGTCTTTAACGGCTTGTTGCAGGCTGTCACAAACAATGGCTTGGTTAAGCAGATCGTCAGCACCGGCGGCTAGCTGGGTTGCTTCAGGGTGAGGAAAACTGGCTGGGTTAACAAGGTACAACTGCGTTAAGCCCATGGTTTTCATGGCACGGGCGGTAGAGCCAAGGTTACCTGGGTGGTAGGTTTCTACCAGCACAATGCGAATACGTGGGAACATAATGTTTTACACCCTAGTTAAATAGGTTTTTCTACAGCCAGCTTGCTTGCGCTTGGTCTTGT
The DNA here is from genome assembly GCA_012727935.1 of Pseudomonadaceae bacterium. Classification (GTDB taxonomy): domain Bacteria; phylum Pseudomonadota; class Gammaproteobacteria; order Pseudomonadales; family Halomonadaceae; genus Marinospirillum. The sequence continues at coordinate 3,925 of JAAYGA010000048.1, forward strand.
GAGGGTCTTCATTGTATAGTAGTACTACAACTCCGTACATAAAGGTGAGTAAATGGATACTGTAAGCGTCAATCAATTTAGAGAAAACCTAAAAAACTTTGTAGAACAAGTGGTTAGTCGGCATGAACCCTTGAAGGTTACTCGCAGAGCAGGTGATGCCTTTGTGGTTATAAGCGCCGAAGATTGGGAACGGGAACAAGAAACCTTGTACGTATTGCAAAATCAAGACCTTATGCAACAAATTTCAGCTTCTCTTGAAACGCATAAACTTAGCCAAGGCTATAAACCGACTAAAGAGCAGCTAAATGAGATCACTGGTATTTGAAGGGAGCGCTTGGGAAGTATACGAGCAAATGCGTGAAAAGGATAAAAAGCTACATAAAGCACTTTGTAAACTTTTAAAAGAAATGCTTCGCTCTGACGACCCATCTTCAGGTTTAGGTAAGCCAGAGCCTTTAAAACATAATCTTTCTGGGTTTTGGTCTAAGCGAATATCCCAAAAAGATCGATTGATATATAAATTTGATGATAACTCCATTTATATATTTGCCATGGGTGGGCATTACGACCAGCTTTAACTAGGCTGTAGAAAAACCTTGGTTACCCGATTATAGCTATTTGCCACTAATGTAGCGCAACGCTACAATCGTAACTCCACACAAGGAGAAAATCATGTCTACCGCATCTTCCCTACGAGTTTGTTAAACAAGCCATTATTGCCCAAGCAGAAAAAGAAGCAGGTAAGCTTGAGGAATATACTTTTGGCTAAAGTGAACCGCGTTTTACAAACACCAAGCTTCAAAAAAGCGGTTAAAAAGCTGCACGCAAATCAGAAAAGTGATCTGGATAATGCTATCAAGGTCATCATGGAAGATCCTTTTATCGGAGAACAAAAAAAAGGAGACCTCTTATCATGAAAATTTTTATAGAAATATCAAAGCCTAAAGAAAGGGGATCAGAGTCGCTCGAAAGACCACCGAATGACTCTGCCCCCCCTTTCTTTGACTCCCTTTCTGACCTTAGGCTGCACATATACACACCTTTACAAATATTTTACCCAAGTAATATTTTAAATTAGCCCTTGGGCGGGTTGGATAAATTGACTTGCGCTTGGCGTAGGGTTTCTTGCTGGGCTAAGCGCCAAGCATAAACTTCACGAAAAGCGAGCAGGCTTTTAACGTAGTCTCGGGTTTCACCATAGGTAATGCGTTCCACCCAAAGGGGGTCGATTTCTTTGCCTAGGTTGGCTTGCCAAAGGTTGGTTCTGGTTGGGCCGGCATTGTAGGCCGCAGCGGCTAAAATAGGGCTATTGTCATAGCGTTGCATTAACCCTGCTAGGTAATTAACACCTATGGGTAGGTTATATTCTGGTTTAAGCAAGTCTGTTTCTGGGTGCATTTTTAACTGCAATGTTTTTGAAACCTGTTTACCCGTTGCAGGCATAACTTGCATTAAACCCAATGCGCCCACTCGGGAACGGGCTTGGGGGTTAAATAGGCTTTCTTTACGAATAAGGGCTAACACTAGCGGCAAGTCTAGGTTGGTTTGTTCAGCTAGGGGGCGCAGTGTTTCTAAATGTGCCAGTGGAAAACGTAGTTCAATGGCATTGTTTAGCCCTGCTTTGTGAACGGCATCCACACTAACGCTGTGCCAGCCCCATGCATTGGCAAGCCAAGCGGCTTGTAGCCAATCGGCGCTTTTAGCCTTTTTTAAGGCATGTAACCATTCATGCCTTGCTTCTTCTGTGAAGCCTGTGGCGTAAAGTTCTGCCGCATTTTGTATGCCAGGGTTTAGGCTAAGTTGTTGAACAAGCTTTGAGTTAATGGGCGTTACTAAGGCATTCATTTGCAGCGGTTGCCCCAGTTCTTTAGCCGCAAGAAAGCCATAATAATGGCGCTCTTGGGCTAGGGGCTTTAATAAGGCGGTAGCTTGGTTGGTTTGTTGGGTTTGGTTTAAGGCGTGGGCTTGCCAGTAGCGCCATTCACTTTTAGCCAAAAGTGTTGCTGGAAAGGCTGCCAAGGCTTTAATAAGCTGTGGCCAATTGGCCTGACGTAAAAGGGTGCGTGCATACCATTCATGCCCTTCAGGGCTTAGCAGTTTACTGGGCAGGGGCGCAAAAGCTTGCAAGGTTTTTACATGGTCACCTTCCCAAGCGGTGCGAATGGCTAGGCGCTCTTTCACCTGCCAAAAAGCTTTTTGGCTAAGGTGGCGTTTTTTATGTAGCTGTTTAGCTAGGTCTAGTGTTTGGCTGGGGTTGCTAATGCCTTGCTGATTCAACAGCTGCGTTAAAATTTCATCTTTAATTAAAAATGTTGCTTTTAGGCTGGTGCGTTTTTGTAGCAAGGCTTCTAATTGCTTTACCGAGTTAGTTTTACCTTCTAACCAAAAAGCCAGCCACTGCTGATCGCTATTGCTTAATTTATTTTGCAGCAGTTTTGCATTGCTGGTATTGCCTTGGCGCATCAGCTTTAAAACCATGTTTTGGTAATCTGCTGCGGTTAATAATTTTAGTTGGTGCAGTTGGTCGGTTAATTGTTGGCAGTTAGCAGGCAAAGGCTGGTTAGTTTGCCAATATTGGGTGGCTTTTTTTATCCATAGCGGGCTTTTACCAATGACTTCCGCTTCAGCCATTATTTGAAAACAGGCAAGGCGTGCATTCAGCGGGTTAGGGTTGCTGGCCGTTTCAATTAAAAAACTTGACCAGTTTTTAGCTTGACCTAGTTGTTCCAACCATTCAGCTTGTAAGCGCGGTTGAAACACAGTGTTCTGGTGGGTTGCTAAAAATTGACGTAATTGATCTTCCTCAACCACGCCATAGGCTAGCTGATTACGCAGCAGTTGGTATTCTAAATAAGGCGCTAAAGGGTAGTTTTTTAATTCACTTAAGCTGGTGGTTATATCTAGGAGTTGGCCACTGCGTAGTTGTTGGTAGCTGTTTTTAAAAGTTTGACGGGCATTTAAATCGACTTGTTTAGCAGATGGCTGGTGATTAAAAAATGCAGTTGTTGAAGGAACGGCTGGTGAACTTATCAGCAGTAACGGTAAAAAAAATAGAAGATTTTTCCATTTCGACATCAGAACGTTCCGTTTTAGATGAGTAAATTGAAAACTTGTCCATCTTAGCCCTAACATTCCCCTAACGAAAGTAAAGAAATAACTAAAGCAAAGAAGCCGAAAGTTTAAGTTTCAGCTTCTTTTCTTACAAATTTAGCCTATAAACCTAGTTTGATTAAACCAGTTCAATAGCCACTGCGGTTGCCTCGCCGCCGCCAATACATAGGCTAGCAATACCACGCTTTTTGCCTTCTTGGGCTAGTGCATACATAAGCGTAACAAGAATACGTGAACCGGTAGAGCCAATGGGGTGACCCTGAGCGCAAGCACCGCCATAGATATTGATTTTTTCATGAGGAATTTTTAAACCATCCATTGCCAGCATAGTAACGACGGCAAAGGCTTCGTTAATTTCAAATAAATCAACGTCTTCAATCTTCCAGTCAGCTTTGGCTAATACTTTTTCGATAGAGCCAATGGGCGCTAAAGTAAATTCGCTGGGCTGGCGCGAGTTAGTGGCATGGGCAACAATTTTTGCCATGGGCGTTAAGCCACGCTTTTTAGCTTCAGATTCACGCATAATAACCAGTGCAGAACCGCCATCAGAAATAGAGCTGGAGTTAGCTGCGGTGACTGTACCGTCTTTTTTAAAGGCTGGGCGCAAACCCGGAATCTTAGAAATATCAGCTTGATGCGGTTGCTCATCATCGGTAACCACCACTTCACCTTTGCGAGTGGTAACGGTAACAGGCGCTGTTTCAGCTTTAAGCTTGCCGCCTTCAATGGCCTTTTTAGCACGGTTCAGCGAGCTAATAGCAAAATCATCCATCGCTTCACGGGTGTAGTTGTATTCATCAGCAACGTCTTGTGCAAAAACGCCCATTAGCTTACCGGTGCGAGCATCTTCTAAACCATCTAGGAACATGTGGTCTTTAATTTCGCCGTGGCCTAAACGGTAGCCGCTACGAGCTTTAGTTAAAACGTGTGGAGCGCTGGACATGCTTTCCATACCACCGGCAACCATAATATCGTTAGTGCCAGCTTTAATAAGGTCATGAGCCAACATTACTGCTTTCATGCCCGAACCACACAGCTTGTTAATGGTGGTCGCACCAGTTTCAACAGGAATACCGGCGTTCATCATGGCTTGACGCGCTGGGCCTTGTTTAACGCCTGCGGGTAATACACAACCCATAATCACTTCTTGCACGTCAGATGGCTGAATACCAGCGCGCTTAATGGCTTCGGCAATCGCAACGCCGCCTAGTTCGGGCGCAGTTAAGCTAGAAAGGCTGCCCATCATGCCGCCCATAGGAGTACGCGCGCCAGAAACGATAACAATTGAATCTTGCATATAAAAACCTCTTTATTTTATTGATTGGTTGTATTAGTTAAACCTAATTATTTATAGGTTGCCGCTTGACCTCGGTCTTGGCTAGGGGTAATTTGTGACTTGCAGGTCATCTAAATACAAGCCAAATAAAACCAAGCAAGCGCTAGTTAATCTCCATGAAGTTAAACAAGAATTCTAAAAGACGCAAGGAGCTAGTAGCAATTGCTGCTCGGCTATTTTGTAATCAGGGCTATGAAACCACCACGGTAAGAATGCTGGCTGATGCCATGGGCATTAAGTCGGGTAGCTTATTTCATCACTTTAATGATAAGCAAGAAATTCTTTATGCGGTGATTGAATCGGGCATGTTGCATGCCATGGAAATTGCTCAGCAAGCCCTTGCCACAACTAAAACACCTAGAAAGCGACTTTATGCACTGGCTAGGGCGCACCTTTCTACCTTGTTAGAAGACCGTGATGCGCACGTTGTTGCTATTTATGAGTGGCGAAGCCTTACCCAAGATTCAAGGGATTGGTTAGTAAGGCTGCGTGATGCCTATGAAACCAGCTGGCGTGAAGTGATTAATGAATGCCACGAAGCCGGTTTAATTAAAGGTGATCAAAGCTTACAGCGGCACATGGCTTTAGGCGCTTTAAACTGGACAGTGCAGTGGTATCAGCCTGAAGGCAAGCTAAGTCCTGATGAGTTAGCTGAAGAATTGGTCGCTATGGTATTGCGTGAAAAACCAGTTACGTGAAAAAGCCTTCTAGATAAAAATTTACTTGCCCAAACGCAATGGCTGAATTAGGCTAATTGAAAAACCGAGCGCTTGCTCGTTTATTTGTTTGTCAAAGGTGACCTAGGTCGCCTTTATTTGAAGTGTAGTGTTGACGTTTACGTCAAGGTTATACAAGAATAACAAACTGCAAGAACAATAAACCGAATATCCGGAGGTAACACCATGGCCAATTCAACAATGGCATCTAATTCCACGCAGGATTACGTAGACTTTATGAAGTCTTTCCAAATCAGTGATATTGAAGCTGAATTGGAAGGTAGTTTGGCAGGCGGTTTTAACGCCTACACTGAATGCTGTGGTCGTCATGCTTTGGGTAATAAAGCCAATAAAGCTGCGTTAGTGCATGAAAATGCCGAAGGCAAAGTTTCTACTTTTACCTTTGCACAAATGCACGAACTAAGCGGCAAAATGGCTAACTTGTTAAAAAGCCAAGGTGTTAAAGCCGGTGACCGTGTTGCGGCCATGCTGCCACGTAACCCAGAGCTTCTAGCATTGATTTTGGCTACCTGGCGCTTAGGTGCTGTTTATCAGCCGCTTTTTACTGCTTTTGGTTACGAAGCTATTGAATACCGTTTAAGCCAAGCTAAAACCGTATTGGTTGTTACCGATGAAGAAAACCGTGCCAAGTTTGAGCCAGTTAAAAACCTACCTAAAATGATGATGTTAGGTTCTGAAGCGGCGGCTAAGCAGTGGGGCGATTTACATTACGCCAGCAGCCTAGAAGGCCAAAGCAGCGAATGCCCAGCTCAAATACTGGATGCTGACCAGCCATTTTTGCAAATGTTTACTTCAGGTACCGTGGGTAAATCTAAAGGCGTTGCTGTGCCTTTACGTGCGCTACCTGGTTTTTACATTTACATGCGTTATGCGGTTGGCCTAAACGAAGATGATAAGTTTTGGAATATGGCTGACCCAGGTTGGGCTTATGGTCTTTATTACGCCATTACTGCGCCTTTATTGTTGGGTTGCACTACCCACTTTAACGAAGCCAACTTCACCGCAGAAAATACCCTAGAATTTTTGAAGCGTCATAAAATCACTAACCTAGCTTCAGCCCCTACTGCTTACCGTATGTTGAAGTCTAGCGGCGAACTAGAAGGTAAATCTGACGAGTTGTTTTTACGTGTTGCCAGTTCCGCCGGTGAGCCATTAAATACTGAAGTTGTAAACTGGGTTACTGAAAACCTCGGTTGCCGTGTTATGGATCACTATGGTCAAACTGAAACAGGCATGACTTGTTGCTGTCACCACACTTTAACGCATAAAACTCCAGTAGGTTCTATGGGGCTTCCCATGCCAGGTTACACCCTTGCTATTTTAGATGCGGAATACAAGGAAGTAGAAAAAGGCCAAGCCGGTCAGCTAGCTATTGATATGGAAGCATCGCCTACATTTTTCTTTGCTGGCTACACTTGGCAAGAAAAGAAGCCCTACCAAGGCAAGTATTACCTAACGGGCGATATGGTTGTTCAGCACGAAGATGGTACCTATTGGTTCGATGGCCGTGACGACGATATTATTAGCACCGCTGGTTACCGTGTTGGGCCAACCGATGTTGAAAACACCGTGCTAGAACACCCAGCAGTGGCTGAGTCTGCGGCGGTGGGTAAACCCGACGAACTGCGTGGCTACATTATTAAAGCCTTTGTGGTGTTGCGTGATGGTTACGAAGCCAGCGACCAGTTAGTAAAAGATATTCAAGGTTTGGTACGTGAGCGTATGTCGGCGCACGCTTACCCGCGTGAAATTGAATTTGTTGATGCGCTACCTAAAACGCCCAGCGGTAAAATTCAGCGCTTTATGCTGCGTAAACAAGCCGAAGATGAAGCTAAATCCTAAATTGTTTTTAAGCTAAAGCAGACCGCCACTTAACTAAAAAAATAGATTAAGTGAGCGGTTTGTTAGTTACTAGCTAAGTAAAAATAGAGAGATTCCAGAATGAAAATTAAACAGCAAA
>JAAYGA010000049.1 GCA_012727935.1 Pseudomonadaceae bacterium
CTTTTAACGTGGATAAACCAGTGCGGGCTTTTTCTTGCTCTTCTAGCTGTAATAAGAAGCCACCGGCGTTTTCACGTAAATCCCTTAATTCGTCTAGCTCAGCATCATAACCTGTCGCTATCACACCACCATCACGAATAATAACTGGCGGATTTTCAATGATGGCTCGTGCCAGTTGGTCAGCCAGTTCTGGCAGAGGCTCTAGCTGCTGATTTATCGTTTTTAGTAAGGGTGCTTGTAAATGACTGACTTTTTCTTTTAGTGAAGGTAGGCCAAGCAGGGCATCTTTTAACTTAGCTAAATCTCGAGGCCGTGCGGAGCGCAGTGCAATGCGTGATAAAATACGTTCTAAATCGCCAATACTTTTTAGGTTGGTTGCCAGTTCTAATTCAAATAGATTGGCTTGTAATTCCTGCAAGGCCGTTTGGCGTTGTTGCAAAATAGCAAGGTTACGCAAAGGGCGATGCAACCAGCGGCGCAGTAAACGTGACCCCATAGGTGTAGCCGTGGCATCCAACACTTCCATAAGCGTATGGTTTTGCCCGCCAGAAAGATTGGTATCTAATTCTAAATTACGGCGACTGGCAGCATCTAACAACAGTGCCTCGTCTTCATTTTCAACCACTAAAGAACGCAAGTGGGGCAAGGCTGATTTTTGGGTTTCTTGCACATAATCTAAAAGAGCGCCAGCTGCAACCAAAGCAGGGTTTAGCGCATCGCAGCCAAAGCCACGCAAATCTTGTACACCAAACTGTTGGCATAAATTACGAACGGCAGTGGGTTTATCAAACTGCCAAGGTGGTAAGCGGCGTAGGCCTTTTAGTTTTTCCCATTCACTTGGTAGTTTAGTTAATTCATCAACTAGTAATTCAGAAGGTGCTAAACGTGCCAGCGCTGTTTCTAGTTGGGTTTGCCCAACCACTTCAGCAACCACAAAACGGCCACTGGCTAAATCTAAGTTAGCAATGCCCCAAAGCGTTTTTTCTGGCTGATCTGGCTTAGACGTTTCGCCCCGTGGATAAATTGCAACTAACAGATTATCACGCCGTTCATCCATTAAAGCTTCGTCGGTTAAGGTACCTGGAGTAATCACCCTGACCACTTTTCTTTCCACCGGCCCCTTGCCTTCACCGGCCTGACCTACCTGCTCGCAAATGGCCACCGATAAACCTGCTTTCACCAAGCGGGCTAAATAACCTTCTGCCGCATGGTAGGGAATACCAGCCATAGGAATGGGTTCGCCATCGGATGAACCCCGCTGCGTCAAAGTAATGTCTAGCAGGCGTGCACCTTCTTTGGCATCGTCAAAAAAAAGCTCGTAAAAATCGCCCATACGGTAAAAAAGCAAGGTGGTAGGGTAATCGCGCTTAATGGTCAGAAATTGCCGCATCATCGGCGTATGGTTAGAAAAGTCTGCGTCGCTCAAGCTTTAAAACTCCTGCCAGTTGGAAGGTAAATACCTACACATGATACCCGAGCCAGATGAGTGAATACAGGCTCGTCAAGATATCTCCAGCCTATAATGGAATGGTACCAATATTTTTCTTCAACAAGGCTTGAGTGCGTGGACGACCAGCAACCGAAGTATCAAAGCCCAGACCATGACGATAAATTTCCGGGACAAATAAACGTTCATCGCCGTGCTTGCTATCAACATCTTCATAAATAACACCAAGATCCTGTAGTGCTTTTTGTGTTTTGGAGTCAAGATCAGCCTGTTCTGCACTAAATGGCACCTTAATATTACGCAAGTTTTGAGTTTCCATTGCTTCAATCCAGTTGCGCAGGGCACTAATTTCTACCTTTGCTTCCTCTACCTTTTCTGAACTGCAATGACTGATTGCTTTACGCATCGACTCAGGTGCCAACAATCTATCTGCCCAAGTTTGACTGGGACGCTCTGCTTCAATCTGTGCGGCAAACTTCAGAAAACGAACTAAATCTCTAGCCTGCACATTACCTTTCAAATCGCACAGCGCTGTGTATACCCAACGAGCTGAATGTGCCTCTTTAGATTTTGCACGCCCCAGTTTTTTCCCCCATAGCTGCTCCAGCTCTATTTTTAGCTCATCGAGTCCCATAGTTTCTGAGTTTCTAGACTGACAATACAAACCTGCTTGATAGCTAAGCATATAGGTCAAACGCAAAAAGCTCTCTGCATTCCAATGCAAACGAAATGGCTCAAAACGACTTAATAGCTGTGCAACGTTTTGGCGTATGACTTCCTGCACATAATCCACTCGAGCAAACACTAGCACCCCTAAATGCGAATTTGTCAGTTCGCTAACACGGTTCGGTAATTTAAACAGTGACTCAAGAGCTTCTCTAGCTGGTGTTTCACTGACATTTTGGAAAGCATCCTCAATACCATCAAAGACCAATACAATGCGCTGGCCCTTACTACGTATCAAATCATTAATTTCAGCTAGCCCGCTAGACTCTAGACCAAACTGACTGGCAATCAACTCATCCCAAAAGTCATCCCAGTGAGTTGGTGGCTCGCGCAGGGCATCTGTTATTTTTCTTTTAACTTGGCTTAGTAAAAATAACGCTTCGTCTTCGAGTCCTATTTGCTGTAGCGCCTTGCGCTGGGCATTTTTAATTTCACCATCCGGCTTGTCACCCACATTGTCAGACCAAAGCACTGGAAAAATCGCAGCATCAATCACTTTGTCAGTTTTAAAACCTAGTTTTATCAAGAACTCCTGCCAGCCTAAGCTCTGCACAAGCTGACGAAAAGTAAAGGTTTTACCAGCTCCTTTAGCTCCAATGACTAAAGCACTAGGTAACTCTTTAGCAAAGTGTTTGCCCAAATTCAGTAGTGGCTCAATGGCTAACAAGTGCCCTAATTCACTACCCTCAGCGAAGGCAGCCTGCGTACACACTTTATGCAGTTTACGAGCAAGCTCTTGGCGGTTTTTTTCTGTACGCTCTGGTTTTTTGTCGCTGTCCAGGTCCAATACTGGCTGAACCGCATAGAGTGCTTGTGCCCACTCCTGAGCAACCGCATATAAAGGGCTACTCTCTGGTAGCATGCGCAGCGCTTCATCAATAGAACCAATCGACATTAGACTGTTATTAAAGTTTGCTTCAAGCCATTGCACCTGCTGCACCAATGGATCTGCTGTTGGGTAAGCCTGCCCTAGCTGTTTTAGCGCTCTCCCATAGTATTCGGATTCTCGCAGCTCTCTAGTTAGCAAACTCAACACAATACTTGGGCGAGCTTTAGCCTGCATATCTTCACTTAAGCGGCTGTTGTAAGCATACAATCGCCCCAACACCTCAACCATTCCCAATACCGATTGAGGCGCAACAGTTGTCACAAAGAAATGATCAACACGCGGATCAAACAATAATGGACTTGCTAATTCACTTAGGCCTGCTCGCAAGTCAATAAATACCGCATCAACATTTAAGCGCCGCCCTAATGCATGCAAATAATCGCTTAATTGCCACGGATTAGCAGGATTACGAGCAAGATGTTCTGGGGTAACTGGCATATCCTGAATTTCGCTTAGATCCAATGCCGCAGGCAGCACAAACAACTCACGCTCAAGTCCTTTAACGCTATAGGATGTTTTTCTTAACTCTTCAGCGAAATAATCTAATGTCTTATCCACACCTGCTGGTGGATAATGCAAAGCCTCCATTAACCGTACAAAAGACACCGTTGGTTTATTGGTATCACTCAACCAAAAGCTAACCCCAGGAGCTTCTAAGTCAGCGTCGACAACCAAGATTTTCTTGGCTCCACGTGTTGACTCAGTAAAACAAGCAGCCACATAAGTCATCAGCGCACTAGTGCGCCCAACACCACCCTTAAAAGAGTGAAATGATACTAGTTCAGGCCGAGTTAACAGCTCTTGCGGTGCAGTAATATCAGTGTAGAGCGCACTAGCTGGTTCACGCACTTGGTTACCACCCTCATCGTCTTCTGTCTTACCATCAGGCAAGTACACCACATCTCTCCATAGCGGGTAGCCTTGCACTGGAGTCGCCTGCATATCCTTATCATAAATCAGGCTAACTGGATAATCTGCTGCGCCAATTTGTAGCTGAATTCGGCGTTCATCTTTGCTATAGAATCGGTCAAATACCTCAGCTAACCACTGATCCACAAGTGCTTCATCGACGCTGTAATAGATATCCATACCCGAAGCAAAGCAATCAATAGCGACAATGCCAGCTGGCATATCGCTCCAAAGTCGAGTTTGCTTCTTAAGTAAGCGCTCCACATCAAGCCAGGTCAGGAGGCGCAACTGTGAGTTGTGTAAGGTATTCATCGTAACTCTCCGTTAATCCATTCCAGTACCCGCTCCAACTGTTGTTCGCAGACAGTATCTTCCGGTGCCTGGCATTCGCCACCATAACGCCAAACCTCATGCAGGCTTTCAAGACCACCATGGCGTGGCAACATAGCACCATCACCTGCTCTCACATCGGCGAGTTGAATATTGATAGGTAACTCTAACTGATGCCCTGCCTTGAGCAGAGTTAGTGTTTTAGCTAAATCATGTCCTGTCTGCCGTATATCATCTTTAGTGAAAAGAGTTTTACTTTTATCTTTAAGCCAAATAACTTTAAGCCCACATTCAACAGCATAAAATAGTAGTAATCTATGGGTGTTTTCACGTTTAGCATTATTGGGCGGTTGAGAGGTTTTAGTCAGCTGCCGCCAAGCGCGCTTGAGTTCTCGGTCTGTGAAAAGAATACTCATACACTAACTCACCTCACTTTTTGTGTTCAACACTGTAAAAATAACTGGGCTATTCTAGATTGGTCTTTATGTTACTTTTTAAACTAGTAGAAGCAACTTCTGTATTAGCTTCTAAGTGTTCTGGCCTAAACCTTAGTTTCTCACTCAGACCGCTTAGCATAATGTGCCGCTAGTTGCGCGCAGGCCATGAGTTGTATTTGGTGAAAGATCATCAGGGGCAATAACATAGGCCCTAATAGTGCACCGCTGAATAAAACTTGCGCCATGGGCACGCCCGTTGCCATGCTTTTTTTCGAGGCACAAAATACGATGGTAATTTCATCTTCTTTATTAAAGCCAAACCTGCGTGCCAGCCAAGTCGTTAAAAATAAGACTAGGGCTAAAAGCACACAGCAGGCCAAGGTTAGCCATAATAGTTTATTAAGCGGTACATCCTTCCACAGCCCAGCCACCACCGAAGCACTGAAAGCGGTATAAACCACCAGTAAAATAGAGGTTTGATCCACCTTGCCCAACCAGCTGCGGTTGCCGCCTACCCAGTCGGCTATCCAAGGACGCAATAAGTGGCCTGCTAAAAAAGGCACTAATAGCTGCAAGCTAATGCTGATTAAAGTATCTAAAAAAGAGAAACCAGCGCCTGAGGCATCTAAATTTAGCAAAATTAACACTAACAAGGGCGTTACTAAAATACCGATAAGGCTAGAAGCTGAGGCACTGCATACTGCCGCCGCCAAGTTCCCTCTTGCCAAAGCGGTAAAGGCGATGGCTGATTGCACCGTGCCGGGTAACGCACACAAATACAGCATTCCCATAGCCAGCTCGTTGCCTAATAAGGGGCGCAAGACGGGTAACAACAGCCAGCCAAGCAAAGGAAAAGCCAGAAAAGTAAAGCTAAACACTAGGCCATGCAGCCGCCAGTGCATGATGCCGGCCAAAATAGCCTGACGAGATAAGCGTGCACCGTGCAAGAAAAACAATAAACCTATGGCAAAGCGTGTTAGCCAAGTCATTATAAATTCACCTTGGCCTTGCGCTGGAACAAAGGTTGCCAAGAACACCATGGTTAATAATAAAAGCGTGTAATTATCAAAAATGCGTCTGAAGGCTTGCCACATAGCAAGGTTTCCTTAGTGTTATTGTTACTCGTTATTTTTAAGAACAGCAGCTAAGCTGTAGAATTAAGCCGCAAGTATACGGGAGAGTCTTTATGCCAACACGTCTTACACTGGTTAATAAAATAGCGGAACTTGCCCTAGCGGTTAATTATCAACTAGCGACCGCAGAATCTTGCACCGGCGGCGGCGTGGCCAAAGCTCTAACCGAAGTGGCAGGCAGCTCGGCTTGGTTCACTTGTGGGTTAGTTACCTATTCTAATCTAGCTAAACAGCAGCTTTTAGACGTTTCTGCTACTAGCTTAGAAACCTACGGTGCGGTGAGTGAACCCGTGGTTAAGGCCATGGTAAAAGGTGCTTGTGAAAAAGGCTTGGCTAACCTAGCCGTTGCCATTAGCGGTGTGGCAGGCCCTGGCGGTGGTAGCCCAGAAAAACCTGTCGGCACAGTTTGGTTGGCTTGGGGTACGGCAGAAAAGCAACTAGCCACAGCTTTTAATTTTGCCGGTGACCGAAGGCAAATAAGGGAAGCAAGTATCGATAAGGCTTTACAAGGCTTGCTAGAATGGCTTGAAAGTTCGCGTTAAATGAATTCTTGCCTTACATAAAAATACTGATAACCTATACAGTAATTCGTGATTAATAACTTTTAAAGCCTTGAAAATAGGCCATATAAAAAAAGGATGATGACTTAATGGCTAATGATGAAAATCGCCAAAAAGCCCTTAGTGCTGCGCTAGGTCAAATTGAAAAACAGTTTGGTAAAGGCGCAGTAATGCTAATGGGTGACCAGCCTCGGGCTGCAATACCTTCTGTTTCTACCGGTTCCCTAGGTCTTGATATTGCACTAGGCATAGGCGGTTTACCTTTTGGTCGTGTGGTCGAAATTTATGGCCCAGAATCCTCGGGTAAAACTACCCTAACCCTGTCGGTTATTGCCCAAGCTCAAAAGTTGGGTAAAACCTGTGCCTTTATTGATGCTGAACACGCGCTAGACCCTATCTACGCAGAAAAATTAGGCATCAACCTAGACGACCTGCTAGTTTCTCAGCCAGACAATGGCGAACAAGCCTTAGAAATTACCGACTCTTTAGTGCGTTCAGGCGCAGTTGATGTCATCGTTATTGACTCGGTAGCAGCACTAACGCCGCGTGCTGAAATTGAAGGTGAAATGGGTGATTCTCACGTAGGTTTGCAAGCGCGTTTAATGTCGCAAGCCTTGCGTAAAATTACTGGTAATATTAAAAATGCTAACTGCTTAGTTATTTTTATTAACCAAATTCGTATGAAAATTGGTGTTATGTTTGGTAGCCCAGAAACCACTACTGGCGGTAACGCACTTAAATTTTACTCATCTGTACGCTTAGATATTCGTCGTATCGGTGCTGTTAAAGTAGGTGATGAAGTAACTGGTAACGAAACGCGCGTTAAAGTGGTTAAGAATAAGGTTGCACCACCTTTTCGCCAAGCCGAATTCCAAATTCTTTATGGCAAGGGTATTTACCATGCCGGTGAAGTGGTCGATTTAGGTGTGCAGTGTAAGCTCGTTGAAAAAGCTGGCGCTTGGTACAGCTATCAAGGCACTAAAATTGGTCAGGGTAAGGCTAATGCTGCCCAGTACCTAGAAGATAACCCAGCAATTATGGATGAAATTGAAGCGGGCGTGCGTGATCAACTGCTTAGTAAGTTTGATGAAGGCAAAGATTCTAAAGATGCTGAAGTTAAAGATGAAAAAGCTGCCAGTTCAAAAAAAGCAATAAAAGCCCCAGTTAAAGATGTGGTTGCAGATGAACTGCCACCCTTAGAAGACTAGGCTGGTTAGGTTCTACTGATGCAGGAAAAGATTGCAGCAGATAAAACAGCCACCGATAGAACTGCAATAGATAGAACTGCAAAAAAATGGCTTAAAGCCCGCCGTGAGCGGGCTTTTCGCTTATTAGCAGCAAGAGAACAAAGCCTGCATGAGCTACGAGAAAAACTCTTAAAACCAACTTCAGCAGAACTAGCCGACCCCCAGAAAACTCCACCAACAAGCACCTGCCAAGCTTTGGTTGATCAGTTAATTGATTTTTTGCTTGAACACGATTTACAAAGTGATGAACGCTTTATAGACGACTTAAGTAATAAGTTTTTGCGCCAAGGCAAAGGCCCTATTGCACTTAAACAAGGTTATTACCAGCACCAACTAGAGGCTTCACTGGTTTATCGACACCTGCAATCCTTAGAACACCTTTGGTATTTGCAAGTGATGCGAGTGAGAGAAAAACGTTTTGGTGACCAGCCACCGGCTAACCAGCGTGAAATAGGCCAAATGCAGCGTTTTCTAGCCCAGCGGGGGTTCACCCCAAGCCAAATTCGGCAGGCAATTTTTCAAGATTGAGCAAGGTTATCATTTTGCCGCGAACTCCGTATAATAGTCACCCAGCTTAACCCAGCAGCTTAATTCGTATACAGAGAGGCATCATGAAAAGTGCTGAAATCCGCGAGGCTTTCCTGAAGTTTTTTCAGTCCAAAGGCCACACTGTTGTTCCTTCCAGTTCTCTAGTGCCGCAGGATGACCCAACCCTGCTATTTACCAATGCCGGAATGAACCAATTTAAAGACTGTTTTCTTGGTCATGAAAAACGGGGTTATACCCGCGCCACCACCACTCAAAAATGTGTGCGTGCCGGTGGTAAACATAATGATTTAGAAAACGTTGGTTACACAGCACGCCACCATACTTTTTTTGAAATGCTGGGTAACTTTAGTTTTGGCGATTATTTCAAACAAAACGCTATTACTTATGCTTGGGAATTTCTAACCGGCGTAGCCAAGCTTCCCCCAGAAAAACTATGGATTACTATTTACCACACCGATGACGAAGCCTTTGAAATTTGGAATAAAACCATCGGTGTTCCTGCCGAGCGTATTATTCGCATAGGCGACCAAGATGGCGTTGCTTATAACTCAGATAACTTCTGGGCGATGGGCGACACTGGCCCTTGTGGGCCTTGTACTGAAATTTTCTATGATCATGGCGAACACATTTGGGGCGGTCTACCTGGTTCGCCTGAAGAAGATGGCGACCGTTTTATAGAAATTTGGAACGTGGTTTTTATGCAATTTAACCGCACCGCAGATGGTCAAATGCTGCCTTTACCTGCGCCTTCGGTTGATACGGGCATGGGCTTAGAAAGGCTAGCCGCCGTGTTGCAAGGCGTGCATGCTAACTATGAAATCGACCTTTTCCAAAACCTACTTAAAGCAGCGGCTGTTGCGATTGGCTGTGAAAGTTCAGACCAGCCTTCTTTGCGTGTGGTAGCCGATCATATTCGCTCATGCAGCTTTTTAATTGCCGATGGCGTTTTACCTTCCAACGAAGGGCGCGGTTATGTACTGCGCCGCATTATTCGCCGCGCTTGCCGTCATGGGCATAAGCTAGGCGCTGAAGGCAGTTTCTTCTACAAAATTGTGGCTGCGTTAGTGGCTGAAATGGGGGATGCCTTTCCAGAGCTAAAAAGCCAGCAAGTTCAGATAGAAAAAGCCCTTAAATTAGAAGAAGAGCAGTTTGCTAAAACCCTTGACCAAGGCATGAAAATTCTTGAACAAGATTTAGCCGAACTTAAAGGTAAGGTAATTCCGGGTGAAGTAGCTTTTAAGCTTTACGACACTTTTGGCTTCCCCTTTGATTTAACCGCAGACATTGCCCGTGAAAGGGGTTTAAGCATTGATGAAGCGGGCTTTGAACAGCAAATGCAGGCGCAGCGTGAAAGAGCCCGTTCTGCCAGCAACTTTGGTTTAGATTACAACAGCATTATTAATATTGACCGCCCAACAGAATTTACTGGCTATACCCAAGCCAGCGGTAAAGTAGAAATTATTGCCCTTTACTTTGAAGGCAAGCCGGTTGAAAGCTTAAGCGAAGGCCAGCAGGGTTTGGTTATTTTAGATACCACACCTTTTTATGCTGAATCGGGTGGGCAGGTTGGTGATTCAGGCCAGTTATTAGGCAAGACCCAACGCTTTGATGTGCAAGATACCACCAAGGCCGGTGAAGCCTTTGCCCATCATGGTTTAGTCGCCGAAGGTTCGTTACAAGTGGGCGATTTAATCACTGCTCAGGTGGATACAGGCGTAAGAGAACGCACTCGCCGTAACCACTCAGCGACTCACCTGCTTCATGCTGCTTTACGCCAAGTGCTTGGTGAAACGGTTCAGCAAAAAGGCTCTTTGGTTGATTCTGAACGCCTACGCTTTGACTTTAGTCACAACGAAGCGGTAACCGCTGAGCAATTACAAGAAGCCTCGCGTTTAGTGAATGAACAAATTCGTGCCAATGCGGCAGTAACAACGGAATTGCTTGATTTAGAAACCGCAAAAAAACGGGGTGCGATGGCTTTATTTGGTGAAAAATACACCGACGAAGTGCGTGTTCTAAGCATGGGTACTAAACAAGGCGAACAGAGCTTTTCGATTGAGCTGTGCGGTGGCTTGCACGTTGTTCGCACCGGTGATATTGCTTTATTTCACCTAACCTCCGAATCAGGCGTGGCTGCTGGTGTGCGCCGTATTGAAGGCTTAACAGGCGAAGCGGCGTTAAACTTTTTACAAGGCCGCGAACAGCAGCTATTAAAAGCGGCTAGCCAACTTAAAGTAAAACCTGAGCAACTAGTTGAACGCTTGGAAACTAACCAAGACCGTATTCGTCAGTTAGAAAAAGATTTACAACAGCTGAAGAAGAAACTTGCTTCAGGTGGCGGTGGTATCGATTTAGCCAGCCAAGCCGAAGAAGTGGCTGGTATAAAAGTTTTAGCCGTAGCGGTTGAAGGTGCAGACATTCAAACGTTACGCGAACTAATGGACCAAATGAAACAAAAACTAGCACCGGCTGCTGTGGTGTTAGCGGCTGTTGAAGGCGACAAGGTTAGCCTAATTGCTGGTGTGTCGGGCGCTGCTAAAGACCAGCTACATGCTGGTAAATTAGTGAACCACGTAGCCCTGCAAGTGGGTGGCAAGGGCGGTGGTCGCCCCGATATGGCCCAAGCAGGTGGCACTAAACCCACTAGCTTGCCCGCAGCCTTGGCTTCAGTTAAAGCTTGGGTAGCCGAGCAGCTAGGCTAAAACTCTTTACCTTACATAACCCAAAAGGATACCTATGGCACTTTATGTACAAAAGTTTGGCGGTACCTCTGTTGGTAGTGTTGAACGTATTAAAAAAGTAGCTGAACACGTGGGTCGCTTCCGCAAAGATGGCCACGACGTTGTAGTGGTTGTTTCTGCGATGAGCGGTGAAACTAACCGACTACTTGCTTTGGCGAAAGACATTCACGAAGACCCTTCGCCGCGTGAATTAGACATGCTAATTTCCACCGGTGAACAGGTAACCATTGCCTTATTAGCTATGGCGATGGAGCAGCAGGGGATTCCTGCAACGTCTTACACAGGCGCACAGGTCGGAATAGTTACCGACAATTCTTACAACAAGGCACGCATCAAAAAAATTGATACGGAAGCTGTAAATAATGACCTTAAAGCCGGTCGTGTAGTGGTTGTTGCAGGTTTTCAGGGCGTTGATGAAGGTGGCAATATA
Organism: Pseudomonadaceae bacterium; assembly: GCA_012727935.1. Taxonomy (GTDB): domain Bacteria; phylum Pseudomonadota; class Gammaproteobacteria; order Pseudomonadales; family Halomonadaceae; genus Marinospirillum. The sequence continues at coordinate 11,399 of JAAYGA010000049.1, forward strand.
ACTACCTTAGGTCGTGGTGGTTCCGATACTACGGCTGTTGCCTTAGCTGCTGCGCTGAAGGCTGATGAGTGCCAGATTTATACTGATGTTGATGGTGTTTATACTACTGACCCACGTATTTGCTCTAAAGCACGCCGCCTAGACAAAATAACTGTGGAAGAAATGTTAGAGCTAGCCAGCCTTGGCTCTAAAATTCTACAAATTCGTGCAGTAGAATTTGCAGGCAAATACCAAGTACCTTTACGGGTTCTTTCAAGCTTTGAAGGCGACGAAGGCCCAGGAACATTAATTGTTGCAGACAGCGAGGAGCTTAATTCGATGGAAGATCCACTAATTTCTGGCATCGCCCACCACACCAACGAAGCAAAAATAACCATTTTGGGTGCTCCTGATATTCCAGGCGTGGCTGCAAAAATTCTTGGCCCCATTAGTGATGCCAACATTGAAGTTGACATGATAGTGCAAAACGTTTCACCCGACGGTGAATCAACCGACTTCTCTTTCACTGTAGGCCGTGGCGATTATAAAAAAGCTTACAGCCTAGTAGAAAAGTGTGTAGCAGAAATGGGCGCTGGTAAAATTCTTGGCGACACCACTATGGCTAAGGTTTCGTTGGTGGGTGTTGGAATGCGCTCTCACGCCGGTGTGGCTAGCTTAATGTTCAAAACGCTAGCTGAAAACAGCATTAATATTCGCATGGTATCTACTTCAGAAATTAAAATTTCAGTGGTAATTGATGAGAAATTTACTGAGCTGGCGGTTAGAACGTTGCACTCAGCTTTTGGTTTAGATAAGCCTGAATAAATAGGTTTTATCTAGCCTAATAACAGTAAACCAAGGAAGGTTTCTGTTCTCATATAGAAAACCCATCTAAGAAATAGTTAAAAATCATTTAACATTTATATACGATTGACGGATAATCAGAGGGTCTGGGTAAATGAGTAACAAATCGTCGGAGATGGTTTGCATTTAGTTCAAGACTCACTGGAATGACGCAACAGCATTATTCCAACGCCTGTTGAGATGTATATTTATTTGGATTGCTTGATATGGAGATTCTACTATGCTGATTCTTACTCGTCGTGTTGGTGAAACCCTAATGATTGGTGACGAAGTAACTGTTACTGTTTTAGGTGTTAAAGGTAATCAAGTTCGCATCGGTGTTAACGCACCTAAAGAAGTTGCTGTACACCGCGAAGAAATTTACCAACGTATCCAGCGTGAAAAAGAGGAAGGTGGTAATCAGGGTAATTTCTAATTACTCTTTTTAGCTGCTAATTAATAAAGACCGTGGTTTATCAGCTTATTTTGCTGGCTAGACTGCGGTTTTTTTGTGCTTAAAAATGCTTTAATTTGAAAGAATGCATAAATAAAAGAACTTTTTTCTATCTAGTGCTAGACAAACAAATAATAAATGGTACTATATGCGCCGTGTTGGAGAGATGGCCGAGTGGCTGAAGGCGCGCCCCTGCTAAGGGCGTATGGGAGAAATCTCATCGAGGGTTCGAATCCCTCTCTCTCCACCATATTTAGATAATTTTTGAATAGTAAGTTACGCGCTCATAGCTCAGCTGGATAGAGTACCTGGCTACGAACCAGGCGGTCGGAGGTTCGAATCCTCCTGAGCGCGCCAATTCAAAAATAGCTAAATAGTGTTTAGCAGCAAAAGTAATAATTTGTTAGTAATGCGCGCTCATAGCTCAGCTGGATAGAGTACCTGGCTACGAACCAGGCGGTCGGAGGTTCGAATCCTCCTGAGCGCGCCAACTAACAAGCAACCTTCAAAGCTTTACCTTCCTTGCAATAATCACCTTTCTTATTTTTATTTCTACAGCACACCTGCTGTTAATTAATAGTTTCTATTTAAAACGTCGCCCTTCAAGAATGTCTTGAACGCGTGGCAACATAATTAATTCTAATGCTAACGGCATTTTAGCGCCCGGCACCACCAGTGTGTGTGGACGCGACATAAAACTATCTTTAATCATGGCTAGCAAATAAGGAAAGTCGACTTTTTGTGGGCCACGAAACCTTATAACTACAAAGCTTTCATCAGCTGTTGGTACACTCTGTAATTCAAAAGGGTTGGATGTATCTACCATAGGCACCCGTTGAAAGTTAATGTGGGTGCGCGAAAACTGCGGCAAAATGTAACGCAAGTAATCTTCCATCCTGGAATGAATGGTATCTATTACTGCTTCTTGCGAATAACCACGCAGCTTAGTGTCTCTGTCTATTTTTTGAATCCATTCCAAATTAATGGAAGGCGCAACACCGATTAATAAATCGACGTATTGAGCAATATTAAAGTCTTCAGTAACCAAGCCCCCATGTAACCCTTCATAGAGCAGTAAATCTGTTCCTTCAGGCAAAGCTTCCCAAGGTGTAAAAGTACCTACTTGAAAACCTGCTTCCACCTGTTCTTTATCTTCAGCATGAATGTATTGGCGATAACTGCCGGTTCCCGTAGCTGAGTAGCTTTGAAATAACTGTTCTAGTTTTTCTAATAGATTAGCTTGCAGTGCAAAGTGAGAAAGGGATTGGCGTTGGTCTGGGTGGGCAGCTAACAGCCTTTCAAGTTGGTCGCGGGTATAGCGATGAAAGCTATCCCCATGCACAAAAGCTGCATTAACCTCTTGCCGTGCAAACATTCGAGCAAAGGCATCTTTAATGGTCGTAGTGCCAGCACCTGATGAGCCAGTAACCGCAATAATAGGGTATTCACGCGCCATACTAGAGCCTTCTAGCTAGTTTAATAAAGTTCTTTGGTGTTGCTGCTGCTTTGCGTGCTACATAATCAAAAAATACAATACCCACTTTTGCTATAGCAATTTCTACACCGTCTTTGCGTACCACTCGGTGAAAAATTTCTGCACCCTTAGAGCCAATTTCCCCTATGGCTAGTTCAACTTGCAATTCATCTGCATAGAAAGCTTCAGCACGGTAGTTAACCACCAGTTCAGCTACCACCCAGCCTAAAGATTCACCATCAACACTAAGCTCAGTTAAGCCGTGTTTGGCTAGCCAGCCACAACGTGCGTCGTGTAGCAGTGAAACAAGTGTGTCGTGGCCTAGGTGTTGACCATAGTTAATGTCATCAATGCGTAGACGAACGGGGTGGCTATAAATGGCAGGTGTTGGGAAGTCTAAAATAATTCTGGACATAAAAATAATTCCTTAAGAAAAAAGCCCAGATAAACTGGGCTTAGTAAATTAAAAGTTGGTCTTGAAGTGGTTAGAGGCAAGCGTTACAACCCATTACTTGTTATTCAATGCTTCCTCACGAGCAATGGCGCGGTAGCCAATATCTCGACGACTAAAGCACCCTTGCCAGCTAATTTTATCTAGGGCTTGGTAAGCTAGTGCTTGGGCTGCTGCCACTGTTTCACCCATAGCGGTTACACACAACACGCGGCCACCACTAGTAACAACCTCTTCACCCTGCATGGCAGTACCCGCATGAAACACCTTAACAGCTTCTTGTTCTTGTTGGGGCAAACCTGAAATAACGTGACCTTTAGTGTAATCGTCTGGGTAGTTTTCAGCCGCCATCACCACACCTATGGCTGGGCGCTCGTCCCATTCAGCCGTTACTGTGTCTAGCTTTTTATCTAAAGCGGCTTGGCAAAGCTTTACTAGGTCAGACTTTAAACGCAGCACTATTGGCTGAGTTTCAGGGTCACCAAAACGGCAGTTATATTCAATCACTTTAGGTGTACCGCTGGCATCAATCATTAAGCCGGCATATAAAAAGCCCACATAAGTATTGCCTTCAGCCGCCATGCCTCTAACGGTTGGGTAAATAACTTCATTCATAGCACGCTGATAAACTTCATCGGTGACTACGGGTGCTGGCGAATAAGCACCCATACCGCCAGTATTAGGGCCAGTATCACCATCGCCTACGCGCTTATGGTCTTGGCTGGTTGCCATAGGCAAAACATTTACACCGTCTACCATCACAATAAAGCTGGCTTCTTCGCCCTCTAAAAACTCTTCAATAACTACGCGTGAACCGGCTGCCCCAAAAGCATTGCCTGACAGCATATCAATAATTGCTGCTTCGGCTTCCTCTAAAGTCATGGCAACAATAACGCCCTTACCTGCGGCTAAGCCATCGGCCTTAATAACAATGGGCGCACCTTTTTCACGAACATAGGCTAGGGCAGGTTCAACTTCGGTGAAGACGCTGTAAAAAGCCGTTGGAATATTATGGCGAGCTAAAAAGTCTTTAGTGAAGGCTTTAGAGCCTTCAAGTTGTGCAGCCCCTTTGGAGGGTCCAAAAACTGCTAAGCCTTCTTTTTCAAAATAATCAACGATACCTTCGACTAAAGGTACTTCTGGCCCAATAAGGGTTAAGGCAACATTTTCTGCTTTAGCTAAGGCTGCTAAGCCTGCAAAATCAAGCACATCTAATTGCACATTTCTTATTTTTGGCTCCAGCGCAGTGCCTGCATTGCCAGGCGCTACTAGCACCTCAGAAACATCTGCTGACTGAGCGGCTTTCCAAGCCAGAGCGTGTTCACGTCCACCGCTGCCGACAACCAATAATTTCATGTGTTCTGCTTCCTATGTTTAGCTAAAATAATTTTTTCACATTATACAGATTTTTTGACTTGGGGCGCTATTGCGCCTTATTAGAGCCGAAAGCTGGTTTTAAACTAAAAGAACTTTAGGAACAATAAGGGCATAAAAATGCTTATTTGGGTAGTTAAGCCATTTTTTACGCTAAAAAATAGTAAGAAAACAACTTTTTTACCTTTTTTATATTTGGGGTTTGACGATTATTGTGCAGTGCAGTATATTAGGTGAACTTGCTGCACTGCAACATTGCTAAGGCAGCCACTAATTCAAGACTAAAAGGAGCACACCATGTTCGAGAAAATGATGACTGATATGCAAGCTATGATGAAGCCTTACCAGGAAAACCTAGGTGGCAAACAGTTTCAACCTATTTCTAACCTAATGATTCTTCAGGCTAAAACTTTAGAAAAGCTAGGTAGCGAACAAACTCGATTTTACACTGAGTGTGTTGAAGCTATTACTAAGCAAGTTGAAAACATCACCAAGACAACAGATAAATCTAAGCTACAAGAAGCTCAGGTTAACTTTGCTCAAGATATGCAGAGCCGTGTTAGTCGTTTGTTCAAAACTAATATGGATATCATTACTGAAGCGCGTGAGAATGCAACTTCTGAAGTTGAAGCTTTAAAAACTCAGGCCAAAGCTAAAGCCTAAGTTTTTTAAAAGTTTAGCAGCCGTACTTCAGCAAACTCCCTCTGCCTGATTCAGCGTGCTGTTACTTTTGCCCGGCCTTGGCCGGGTTTTTTATTGGTTTTTTTACTGATCGTCTTCATTTTCATGCGTATCTTTATCTGAAGCTGAATGACCAAAGTTGTTTCTAGCCAAGCTTTTCCACAGCAATAAATTCTGCTCAGCCAACTTTCGCATCATTTCCATTGGGTTAGCAGCCTGCATAGGGTTAGCCTTAATGGCTTGCTGCATTTGTTCGCGTAATAGTTTTTGTTGGTCCATAAAAGTGCTGATGCTTTGTTCTAAGTAACCACTCATTGAACCCTGCATTGAATCGCCATAAAAACGAATGAGCTGCTGTAACACCTTGTTGCTAAACATCGGTCGACCCGATTCATTATTGCCTTGGTTTTCTTGCTCGGTAATTATTTGCAGTAAAATATTGCGGGTTAAGTCTTCACCGCTTTTTGAGTCCTCAACATAAAAATTTTCACCTTCAATGATTAGTTGTCGAATATCCTCTAGCGTCACATAGCGACTTTCTGAGGTATCATAGAGGCGCCGATTGGCATATTTACGAATTACTCGCAAAGCTAACTCCTTATAAAAGCTTGCTAAAATACATTGGCTTGTTAATGTTCATCCTATTGTAACAGCCTAAGTGGTTTAATTACTTACCTAAACCATTGAATGCTTGTTATCTTGCAACACCTAGCCAAGCTAAGAAATAGTGTCAGGAGAAATTTATGTTAATAAAATTCCGCAAAAGTAGTGTTATTTATTTCAAAACAAATGATACACCCAAAGACAGGTTGATAAATTTAAGTAGCCATATTTACTTAAATTTACAGCAAGTTACTGAATTATCTCACTATACATTAAAGACAGATTCTGAAAAATTAAGTTTAGACGGTAAATCTGTACGCCTTTTAGCAGAAACTAAGGTTATACATTTTACTATGACACCTACTTTTGCTTCCTACCCAGATAGCAAAGATAAAGAGCGCCGTATTCATGAAAGGCGTTTTTATACACTTTACTATCCACCAGAAAGCATTCAAGAATACCTTGCTCTTCGTCAAGCTTTGAATGGCAATATTCTTAACAACGATTAGTAGTTAACCGCCCTAGCCTTTAAAGCCATGAAGTTAACTAACCTAGGTTAACTACCTAGAACAGCTAGCTTTATGGCTGGCTTCAATGCAAATACTATAATATTCGCTAGTGCTTCCACCAGTATAACGGCGAGAAGCACTGGGTATTTTAGCTGCTAACTGTGCTTCACTGCCCAAGGTAACCCACCTGCCCAGTTCTAAAGCCACTTCACCTTCATATTGGCGGCCAAAAAACTTAGGTTGCTGAGTTAAAGCTTGTTTTTCAGGTTGAATTTGGTGGGTGCTTAAATTAAGTATTAGTTCACTGCCTACAGGCTTTACTGCAACCCAGAAGCCACTAGCTAGCCACTCATAACCTATTTCATAACCGCTTCCGTTGTTGGTTTGCACTGGAATCCAGAAACCTCGCTCTAACCTAGCAGGCGCACCTTCTCTTACCAACACCTCAAACACTTCTGAATGGTGGGTTGAATAATGGCGAATGTTTTTTAGTTGTGAATCTTGTAGGTTAACTTGGCCTTGTGCAAAAAAAACACGCCAACCTTGCACTGGCTGATCTAAAGCATGAATTAAAATTTCTAATTGCTCTAGGTTAGTTGCCTTGCCACTAAGCACTAAGTTTTGTCCCTTTTGACTAGCCACAGTGCCTTCAGGTAGGTGGGGTTGAATTGTAGTAAGTATTTCAATTGCTGAACGGTGCTGAAGCTTTATTAGCTGAATTTTATGTGCGTCATCTGCCACTGCTTGGGGTACAATGCACTGCAACATTAGCAAAAGTGCTAGAGTAATTTGGCTAATTAGTGATAAATATTTTTGATTATTAGGCTCTTGCCTCATTATTAATTCCTAAAAGAAAGCGTTAAGTCAATTTTAAATAACTTAATACTGAAGCCGAATGGCTGCAAGTCATCAATTGTTAAGCTGGCTTGCAATTCAACTCAACGCTGTTACACCCTTATGCTGTTTATGGGTGGAAGTTAACTTAACTTTAGCTCTAAAATAGATAAAATTTAGTGATAATGTAGAACATAACAGGGATCAGCATGCTACAACCTATGATTGTTACTCCAAAAATTCTTGATAGAAACTCTAATTCTAAGCGTAACCGCTTTCCTAAGCTTAGCTTAAATTATTCAGTTACATTTCAATTAGCAACAGGTGAATTTCACGCTGATGCTTTGGAAATATCCCATGATGAATTGCGTATAATTTGTCCTGCTGGCGATATTCCTTTGTTAGTGCCTAGAACAGCACACCACCGCCCCGGTGAAAAGATAATTCATTCAGCTACTTTGCAGTTTGAAGAAGATTTCAGCATTAACGCAAAGTTGCAAGTGCTTGGCTGCCGTCGTTATTCACAGCAAGGCTTTAATGTTGCATTTCGTATTGCTGAACTGGGCGAAACCCAATTAAAAAAATTAGAAGGCTTTCTAATTGCGGCAATACGTAAAAATGTGCCTACTGCCAATATGTTTGGTTAGTTTAAGCGTATGAACTTACTTTTAGTTAATCAGCAAGAAATTGACGATCAAGGCTGTGTTTTACTTTTTGATCGTCGTCATCAACATATAAAAACAATACACCGGCTTGGTAAAGGCGACAGATTGCAAGTGGGTGTATTAAATGGTTTATGTGGTGAAGCAGAAATTATTGAACACCAAGCAGACGCTACCCGCATTAAACTAAACCTTTACCGTAAGCCACCTGCCGCCCTGCCTGTTACACTTTTATTAGCCCTGCCTCGCCCTAGAATGCTAGCTAGAAGCTTAGAACACCTAGCCACCCTTGGCGTTAAAAAAATAATCTTAATGCAAACAGCCCGTGTTGAAAAAAGCTATTGGCAATCACCTGAATTAAAACCAGAAAAAATTCATCACCACCTTATTTTAGGTTTAGAGCAGGCTAAAGATACCCTGCTGCCTGAAGTAACGGTTAAGCAGCTTTTTAAACCTTTCGTTGAAGATGAATTAGCGGCATTGGCTGCTAACTCTCGTAAACTTGTTGCCCACCCAGGTAATTACCCTGCCTGCCCAAGGGGCATTAGTGAACAACTTACCCTTGCTATTGGCCCTGAAGGTGGTTTTGTTGATTTTGAAATTCAGCTGTTAGAGGCGCAAGGTTTCCAAGCTGTACAAATGGGTGAACGCATTTTACGTGTAGAAACTGCAGTAACGGCATTGCTTGCAAGGCTTTTCTGAGGCAATTGACCTCAGTCTATCGCTAGTTAAAAAGTAGATATTTTTCAACGCACAGGGTATAACCTCAAGTCTAATTTTCGTATATTAGCAAACAGCTAATCTAATAATTAATTTATTCACCCTTGGAGCCAAACCTATTATGGGCTTGTTATGGATTCCACTGCTACCTCTGCTTGGCACCTTAGTACCCTTGCTAGTAGCGCGTTTTAACCGCAGTAGCATTGCTTTTTTCACCGCTATTCTTCCTGCAATGGCTCTGTTTTTACTATTTAAACAAGCGCCTGCTGTTTTTAATGGTGAAGTAATTGCAATAAGCTTTGAGTGGATACCCCTAGCAGGCTTAGAAGTTGCTTTTAGATTAGACGGTTTGGCTTGGTTATTTGCCTTACTTATTCTGGGGATAGGCCAGTTAATTATTCTTTATGCGCGTTATTACCTTTCTGAACAAGATAATATGCCGCTGTTTTACTCCTACCTCATTTTATTTATGACCGCCATGCTAGGCATAGTTTTGTCTGGCAACCTAATTCAACTGTGGTTTTTTTGGGAATTAACTAGCATCAGTTCTTTTTTACTGATTGGTTTTTGGTCACATAAATCTGAAGCACGTAAAGGCGCGCGCATGGCGCTTACGGTAACTGGCGGCGGCGGCCTCGCTTTATTAGCAGGGTTGCTGTTGGTTGGTAATATAGTTGGCAGCTACGACTTAAGCACAGTGCTAGCCAGTGGCGATTTAATTCGTGAACA
>JAAYGA010000050.1 GCA_012727935.1 Pseudomonadaceae bacterium
GACTACATCAAACAATACAGCGACTACACCACCCAACGCTCAGGCGGTCATGGGGCAGTCAGGGAAGTAACCGACTTAATTATGCAGGCACAAGGCACTTGGCAAGACTGCATTAACCACTACCTTTACAACCTACGTGCTAACTAGCTAGCCAATGAAAGGGCTTCCATCCTTACCTAAACTTGGTGCGCTTGCTCTACTCATAAGCCTTGGCGCACTGGTGGTTTGGTTACAAGATTTAAACCTGCCCGCGCCTCGTGCCCAGCTGCCTGAACAATATGGCGAGCCAGATTACTTTGTAGAAAACGCCAGCCTAAGCAGCTTTAACGCCCAAGGCCAACGCTTACAAAAAATTAATTCAGTGCAAGTAACTCACTACCCTGAAAAAGACATCACCCTGTTTGAAAAGCCTTTAATGCACCATTACACCCAACAAGGCCAAGCTTGGCAAGTGGTTGCTGAACGCGCAGAACACCTAGGCGAAGACGTTATTTACCTTGAAGAAAAAGTTGTTATCACTCCTTTAAATTCAAATTCGGCTTATCTACCCAAGTTTTTAACCGAACGATTATGGGTTAACAATGCCACCCAAACTGCTCACACAGAAGACCCTGTTAGCTTTATAAGCCCCAGTGGAAAAACTACAGGGCAAGGCTTACAAGTTAATTTAAACAGTGGACTAGCTGAAATTTTACACTCAGTGCAAGGCAGCTATTTACCATCAAACACTAGTGACTTATCACCTAAAGCAACACAGGACGCTAAGCAATGACTCAACCAGCTTACCTTTTTAATAAGCTAGCTCCCTTCCTGCTGCTCACTTTTCTACTGCTTATACTTTTTTTTATAAGCAGCCCTGTAGCAGCCCTGCCTGAAGACCGCCAGCAACCGCTGAAAGTTGAAGCCCAGCAAATGCAATGGAATAACCAGCAACAGCTTGCCACTTATAAGGGCGAGGTTGAACTACAACAAGGTGAATTACGATTAAAAGCGGCGCAACTTGCCATTAAACGCAACCCTGCTGGTGAATTAGAACAAGCCATTGCCAGCCAACCCCAAGGGCAAGCCTATATGCGTGACCTGCCCGATGCCACCCAGCCTGAAATTGAAGCTTGGGGTGAAACCATTGATTACCTACCCGCTAAAAACCTTATTATTCTGACAGGCCAAGCAAAATTAACCCAAGGCAAAGATAGCTTTGCTGGCCATAAATTAACCTACAACTTAGCAACGCAAGACATTCAAGCGGAACAAAAATCAACCACAGATGCCAGAGTTGAAGTTATTTTAACCCCAGCACCTCAAGGGCAAAGAAATGACTAAGTGTTTAAAAGTCAAAAGCTTACAAGCGAACAACTTGCAAAAAAGCTATAAAGGACGCAAGGTAGTAAAAGACATTAGCCTAACCATTAACCAAGGCGAAATTGTTGGCTTGCTGGGCCCTAATGGTGCGGGAAAAACCACTTCTTTTTATATGGTGGTTGGCTTAGTAAAAGCCGATGCTGGCAATATTTTTTTAGATGGTAAAGACATTACCCAACTACCGATGCATGGCCGTGCTAGAGCAGGTTTAGGCTACCTTCCACAAGAAGCTTCAGTGTTTCGTAAGCTTAGTGTTGAAGACAACCTACTGGCTATTTTAGAGCTACGCAAAGAGCTAACCAAAACCCAGCGTAACGCACTGCTTGAAGAATTATTAGAAGAATTTTCAATAACCCATATACGCAAAAGTAAAGGCATGAGCCTTTCTGGTGGTGAATGGCGCAGGGTGGAAATTGCTCGGGCGCTGGCCACTGAACCCGCTTTTATTCTGTTAGATGAACCCTTTGCTGGTGTCGACCCCATTTCAGTGGCTGAAATTATGGGCATTATTCGCCAGCTACAAAAAAGAAATATTGGTGTACTTATTACCGACCACAATGTTCGTGAAACCTTAGAAATTTGTGAAAGGGCTTACATAGTCAGCGACGGTGCCATTATCGCCCAAGGCAATGCCGAACAAATTTTAAACAACCCCGATGTTAGAAGGGTTTACCTTGGCGAACAGTTTAAAATTTAAACCTTGCTTTAACTAGGCAGCTGTTTCTAAAAAGTGTCTACTTGAAAAGGCAGAGGTTAAAAATAGTACCAACTAAAACAATATTCATTAAAAGTAGCATTCATTAAAAACAGTACCGATGGGCTAAATTCTTATGGCTATGAAACCTAGTCTTGGGCTGAACGTCTCACAGAGCCTAGTTATAACACCGCAATTACAGCAGGCCATTTACCTGCTACAGCTTTCAACCTTAGACTTACAACAAGAAATACAACAGGCTTTAGAGTCTAATCCGTTATTAGAACTAGAAGAAATTGACGATGAACAGCCATTAATTGCTGCCGACCCTTTTGACACTTCCACCCGTGAGGCACAAAAAGCAGAAGAGCAACAAGAAGCAACGCCCACAGAAATGAGCCAATGGGAAGAACAAAACCTGCCTGAAGAACTAGCCGTTGATACTGTTTGGGACGATGTGTATAGCCAAGACTATAGCCCTAGCTCTAGCAGTGGTAGCTCTGAAGACTACGAAGACTATGCAGGCGACACACCAATTACTACCTTGTCAGATCACCTGCTTTGGCAACTGAACTTAAATATACACAATGCAGCCGACCGCCTCATTGGTGAAACGTTAATCGACAGCATTAACGCCGAAGGTTATTTACGCGATAACTTAGACGCCATTACCCAAGGCTTGCAAGAGCAAAACCCTGAGTTTGCTGAACTGACCACAGCAGAAGTGCTATCAGTCCTGAAACTTATTCAACGCTTTGACCCCCCAGGCGTGGGCGCAAGAGATTTAAAAGAATGCCTAGCCTTACAGCTAGAACAGCTACCCAATACCACCCCCTACCTAGCGCAAACCATTAAGCTGGTTGATCAATACTTAGAAGTCTTGGCTGCCCGTGACTACCGTTTTTTAATGCGCCGCTTAAAACTAGCCGATGAAGACCAGCTGCACGAAATTATTAGCCTCATTCAACAGCTAAACCCACGCCCTGGCGACAGCATTGAAAGCGAAGCATCTAGCTACATCATTCCTGATCTACTGCTAACCCGTACCGAACAGGGGTGGCGGGTTGAACTTAACCCTGAAAGCCAGCCTAAATTACGGGTGCAATCTAACTACAGTGAACTGATTAGCCGTGCCGATTCACCAGCCACCAAAGACTACCTAAAAGGCCACCACCGCGATGCACAATGGCTGATTAAAAGCCTGCAAAGCCGCAGTGAAACCTTGTTAAAAGTGGGCAGTAAAATTGTTGAACGCCAGCAGGCTTTTTTAGAAAAGGGCGATGAATTTATGGTACCTATGGTGTTGGCCGATATTGCCGATGCCATTGAAATGCATGAATCCACCATTTCTCGTGCCACCACCCAAAAATACATTCATACCCCGCGTGGTATTTATGAATTAAAATACTTTTTTTCCAGCCACGTAAGCACCAGTGAAGGCGGCGAAGCCTCGTCCATCGCCATACGTGCCATGTTAAGGAAGTTAATTGCTGACGAACCGCCAAGAAAGCCACTTTCAGACAGCAAACTAGCTGATTTACTAGCAGAAACAGGCATTCAAATAGCCAGAAGAACCGTTGCAAAATACCGTGAAGCCATCAATATACCGCCATCAAGCGAAAGGAAACGCCTTCGCTAAATGAGATGTCAAGTGTTATTTTGCTACAAACAGCCTGCATCAGGGGTTTGCTTTATGATGAAAAGCGTTACAATGAAAATGTACTAACTCAATTCCAAGGAGTGCAACATGCAAATAAATATTACAGGTCATCACGTTGAACTAACACCAGCACTACGTGAGTTTGTTGAAAAGAAATTCGCTAAACTTGACCGTTTCTTTGACCAAATTATTAGCGTTCAAGTAACCTTGACTGTTGATAAACTACGTCAAATTGCTGAATCAGAAATTAAAGTTGCCGGTGGTGATGTTCACGCCTCATCTGAAAGCGAAGACATGTATGCCTCTATTGACCAGCTAATCGATAAATTAGAGCGTCAGTTAGTGAAACATAAAGAAAAAGCTCAGGCTCGCCAACAGGGCGCCACTCACTGAACGGTTACACCTGTCCAACATGCAGATTAACGAAATCCTGACCCTTGAGCGCACCTTGTTTGGTGTGCCTGGGGGCAGCAAAAAACGTGTACTAGAGTACTTCAGTAAATTCATTGCCCAAAAAGACCCTAACATTGATGCCGAAGAAGTATTTTCAAGGCTCATTGCTAGGGAACGCTTGGGTAGTACAGGTATTGGCGATGGCATAGCTTTACCCCATTGCCGTATCAGTAACTGCACTGAAGCTGTAGGTACTTTTATACGCCTTAAAGATAAAATCGACTTTGACGCCATCGATGGACAACCCGTAGATCTAATTTTCTTACTTCTAGTACCTGAAGAAGCTAACGAAGCCCATCTACAAACCCTAGCTTTACTTGCCGAACGTTTTTCTGATGAAAACCTACGCAAAGAGTTACGCAAAACAGATCAGGTAGAACAGCTTTATCAGCTTATCTGCACACCATCTAGTGTCTAACCCATTCAACTAGCTAAGCTAAGAGGCCTGTATGCAACTTGTCATTATTAGTGGTCGCTCTGGATCAGGAAAAAGCACGGCGCTTCATGCACTGGAAGATCTAGGTTATTACGCTATAGACAACCTGCCTGCAGGCCTATTGATCCCCCTTGCTGAACAGGCAGGGGTTCAAAATAACCTTAGCCGTGTGGCTGTAAGCATAGATGCGCGTAACCTATCGCACGATTTAAACCACTTCCCCACCATCATGCAGGAACTGCTGGTTGAAGGGGTTGAAGTCTTGGTGGTTTACCTTAATGCCAGTGCTAAAACACTCATGGAACGTTTTTCTGCCACGCGCCGCCGTCACCCCTTAACGCGTGAAGGCCAGTTGTCGTTAAGTGAAGCCATAGAACAGGAACAGCAGCTGTTAGACCCATTGGCTAGCCTAGCGCAACTTAACCTAGACACTACGCGCCTTTCAGTTCATGAATTGCGTAACACCATAGCTGAACAGGTAGCACGCAAGCCACAGCAAGCACCTACGCTGCTTTTTCAATCCTTTGGCTTTAAAAAAGGTGTACCGCTAGACGCCGACCTTATTTATGATGTGCGCTGCTTGCCTAACCCCTTTTGGGACATGAGCCTAAGAGAAAAAACGGGGCAAGATCAAGCTGTTGTCGACTTCCTAAATAAACACCCCTTGCCACAACAAATGTTTGAAGATATCAGCAAGTTTTTAGAAAACTGGCTACCTCATTACATAGAAAGTAACCGTAGCTACATTACTGTTGCACTAGGCTGCACTGGTGGGCAGCACCGCTCTGTTTTTCTTGCTGAACGCCTAGGCCATTACTTTATGCAGCAACAGCCCGATGTACAAATACGCCATCGAGATTTGAATGCAGGAAAAGAAAGTCACCCTAATTAATAAGCGCGGTTTACATGCCAGAGCAGCAACCCGTGTTGTTCAAACCTGTCAGCAGTTTAAAGCCCTAACCGAAATTCACCTGAATGAGCGCGTTGCTAATGCGCGTAATATTATGCAGTTGCTTATGCTGGCTGCACCCTGCGGAACAGAATTAATTTTACGTACCGAAGGTGAAGATGAACACCAAGCCATCGCTGCTTTAGAAGCTTTGGTACTTAACCGTTTTGATGAAGAAGACTAAAGCCATGTACGACTACGACGCAGAAGATGAGCAGGATCTAGGACCCAGCAAAAGTGAACTTAAACGCCAAATGCTGGCTTTGCAAGAAGTGGGTAAAAAGCTGCTTGATTTAACTGCAACCCAGCTAAAAACACTGGCATTAGATGAAGAGTTACTTGAAGCCTTAGCTGAATATAAACGCATTAAATCACACGAAGCGCGTCGTCGTCAGTTGCAACGCATAGGTAAGTTGATGCGTAGCCGTGATAGTGAAAAAATTCAAGCAGCGATGGATATTTATGATTCAAGCTCCAGCGTCCATGCCCAGCATTTCCAAAACCTTGAATACTGGCGTGATAGGCTGATTGCCGAAGATGCTGCGCTAGCGGAGTTTGTAGAGTTATGGCCTAGCTGTGAAGTTCAACTGTTGCGTCAGATGATTCGTAATACATGCCAAGAAGCAGCGACTGAAAAACCACCGGCAACCTCACGTAAACTCTTTCGTTACCTGCGTAAACTTGCTGAGCCTAAGTAGCCTTTTTATACTCTAAGCTAGGGCTGTTAGCAGTTGGTGATTTTCAGGACGCTGTGAATACATCCCTGTAAGCTCTGACTGCCACATCCTTGTGGCAGACAGCCTGAAACACCACCAAACTACTCGCCCTTTAGCTTTCTGCTAACTAAAAAGTATCACCAGGAATGCGAACCATGCCTTCCATAATCACACGGGCGCTACGGCTCATTACGGCTTTGGTTGCTGTCCATTGGCCATCGACCAGTGCGGCGGCTGCACCTACCCGTAAAGTACCCGAAGGGTGGCCAAAGGTAACTGCATCACGCTCACCACCACCAGCGGCTAGGTTGACTAATGAACCTGTCACTGCTGCTGCCGTGGCAATGGCAACCGAAGCTGTGCCCATCATTGCATGGTGCAGTTTGCCCATAGAAACCGCCCTAACGCAGACATCAATATCACTGCCAGCAATTTGCTTGCCGCTAGACGCTTGGTAATCAGTGGGTGGCGCTACAAAAGCAATTTTAGGCGTGTGCTGACGTGCTGCTGCTTCTGAAATATCCTTGATTAAACCCATTTTAACTGCGCCATAGGCACGTATAGTTTCTAAACGTTCTAGCGTTGCGGCATCAGCGTTAATGTCTTTTTGTAATTCCGTACCTTTAAAGCCAAGGTCTGCGGCATTAAAAAACATCGTTGGAATACCAGCATTAATCATGGTCACTTTAAACGTACCAATGTTTGGCACTTCTAACTCGTCCACCACATTGCCTGTTGGGAACATAGAACCTTCGCCATCAGCAGGGTCCATAAATTCAATCACCACTTCCGCAGCAGGGAAGGTCACGCCATCGAGTTCAAAATCACCGGTTTCTTGCACTTGGCCATTAGTAATTGGCACATGGGCAATAATGGTTTTTTTGATATTTTTCTGCCAAATGCGTACGACACAAATGCCATTTTCTGGCACACGGGCAGCATCGACCAAACCTTTACTTATCGCAAAAGCACCCACCGCAGCGGTTAGATTACCGCAGTTACCCGACCAATCTACAAAGGCTTTATCAATAGCAACTTGACCAAATAAATAATCCACATCGTGGTCGGGCTGTTCACTTTTAGACAAAATCACTGTCTTAGATGTGCTTGACGTTGCACCGCCCATACCATCTATCTGCTGACCGTAAGGGTCGGGGCTACCAATGACACGCTGTAGAATTTTATCACGTGCTTCACCGGCTACTTGGGCAGCTTCTGGCAAATCAGTTAGGTTAAAAAATACACCCTTACTGGTACCACCACGAATGTAAGTGGCTGGAATTTTAATCTGTGGTAAATGACTCATAACTATCCCCTTCTAAAAAAATAAAGGCAGGCTAAAAGCGTACTTACCTAAGTAAAGAAACACGCTCAGCCTGCCTTACTCGACTTTAACTTGCTAAGTGCAATTAAGCTTTAGCAGCTAAAAAGTCTTGTGCAAAACGTTGCAGAACACCGCCAGCTTCGTAAACGCTAACTTCAGTCGCCGTGTCTAAACGGCATAGCATAGGTACTTTTACCTGCTCGCCATTTTTACGGTTAATCACTAAAGTCATTTGACCACGTGCTTTTAGCTCGCCTTCAACGTCGTAGGTTTCAGTACCGTCTAGGCCTAAAGTTTTGCGTGTTGTGCCTTCTGCAAACTGCAAAGGTAAAACACCCATACCAATAAGGTTAGTACGGTGAATACGCTCAAAACCTTCAGCGGCAAGCACTTCAACACCGGCTAGGCGAACACCTTTGGCAGCCCAGTCACGTGAAGAACCCTGACCATAGTCAGCGCCAGCCACAATAATGAGCGGCTGCTTGCGTTCCATGTAGGTTTCAATGGCTTCCCACATGCGCATCACTTCGCCTTCTGGCTCAACACGTGCAAGTGAACCCTGCTTAACTTCGCCATCCACTATCGCCATTTCGTTAATCAGCTTAGGGTTAGCAAAAGTTGCACGCTGTGCGGTTAAGTGATCGCCACGGTGCGTTGCGTAAGAGTTAAAGTCTTCTTCTGGCAAGCCCATCTTGTGCAGGTATTCACCAGCGGCTGAGTCCATCATAATCGCGTTAGAAGGCGATAGGTGGTCAGTAGTGATGTTGTCTGGTAGAAGCGCTAAAGGACGCATACCCTTCATGGTGCGCTCGCCTGCCAAAGCACCTTCCCAATAAGGGGGGCGACGAATGTAGGTAGATTTTGGACGCCAGTCGTAAAGTGGGCTAATCGCCGCCACGCCTTTATCTAGGTCAAACATAGGAATGTAAACTTCATTAAACTGCGAAGGTTTAACACTCGATTTAACCAAGGCATCAATTTCTTCATCGGAAGGCCAGATGTCTTTTAGGGTAATCGGGTTACCGTCTTTGTCCGTACCTAACACGTCTTTTTCAATATCAAAACGAATCGTACCGGCAATGGCGTAAGCCACCACTAGCGGTGGCGAAGCTAAGAAAGCTTGCTTAGCGTAGGGGTGAATACGGCCATCAAAGTTACGGTTACCCGAAAGCACTGCCGTGGCATACAGGTCACGGTCAATAATTTCTTGCTGAATCACTGGGTCTAACGCACC
>JAAYGA010000051.1 GCA_012727935.1 Pseudomonadaceae bacterium
AGCCTACTATGTACATAGCTAACGTGAGTGAAGAAGGCTTTGAAAACAACCCTTACCTAGACGTGGTTATAGAAATTGCGGCAGCAGAAGGCGCGGCGGTGGTACCTGTTTGTAATAAAATTGAAGCTGAAATTGCCGAACTAGATGACCCCGAAGAAAAGGAAATGTTCCTTGAAACCATGGGGCTAGACGAACCTGGCTTAAACCGTGTAATTCGTGCCGGTTACAAGCTACTTGGCTTGCAAACCTACTTTACCGCTGGCGTAAAAGAAGTGCGTGCTTGGACAGTCAAACAAGGCGCAACTGCACCTGAAGGCGCTGGTGTTATTCACACTGACTTCCAAAAAGGCTTTATTCGTGCCGAAGTGATTGCCTACGAAGACTTTATTAAATACCAAGGCGAACAGGGTGCTAAAGAAGCCGGTAAATGGCGTTTAGAAGGCAAGGAATACATTATTAAAGACGGCGATGTTATGCACTACCGCTTTAATGTGTAACTAAAACCTGACTCGGGCTTGACAGTTTCGGCTGCCAAGCCTAAAATCTTTGCCAGTTTTGGCTATGTAGCTCAGCTGGTTAGAGCACATCACTCATAATGATGGGGTCCCCTGTTCAAATCAGGGCATAGCCACCACTTTTCTCACCTCAAACCACATTTAAAAAAACCTTAGCTTCAAAATTCAAAAGCCCTAGACAAGCTAGGGAACCTAGTTAGAATCCCTTGGTCAGACTTAGCAATCATTTTTTGACCGGAAACTTATTCATGCTACTAGGTAAGTCTTTATCTCATCGTTTGTTATTCTTTTTGCTCAGCTTTTGGTTAATTACAACCACAACTAGCTTAGCAGCCAATCCAATTAATCAGCAAAGCAGTAACCGCTTCACTTCTTGGTTAAGTAATAGCCCAAGCCAACCTGAATTTTTGCCACCTGAACAAGCTTTTAAAGTGCAAGCTTGGATTGAAGGCAGTCAAGTTTTTGCCTTGTGGGACATAACACCCGGTTATTACCTTTATAAAGACAAACTTAAAATTCAACTGGCTGAAAACTCAGGCTTAACCCTTGCACGGGTAGATTTCCCCAAGTCGATTAGCCATGAAGATGAATATTTTGGCACTACCCAAGTCTATTATTCACAAGTGGAACTGGCAGGCCTACTTAGCGGCACAAGCCCAGACAAACAACTTAGCTTAACTGTGCATTACCAAGGTTGTGCCGATGCTGGCCTGTGTTATCCACCGCAAAAACAAAACCTAAAAGTTAGCCTAGCTAAACTAGACACCAGTGCCGCACCTCGCCTTCAAGCAACCAGCGACCTTGCCACTACTGCTACCACTACTTCTATAACTGCAGCCAACCCAGCACCACCAGCAAGTACTAGCAGCCAATTAGCCAGCCGCTTGGGTTCAGGCGAAATTTGGCTAACTTTGGGGTTGTTTTTTATTGCAGGCTTAGGCCTTACTTTCACCCCTTGCGTACTACCAATGCTGCCCATTTTAAGCACCATTATTGTGGGTAAAGGCACTAGCACAGAACAGCAACCCAAAACCCGCGGCTTCTTACTGTCAAGTGCTTATGTTGCAGGCATGGCGCTAACCTATGCGGCCATAGGTGCGCTAATGGGCTTATTTGGCGCTAGCATGAACTTGCAAGCGGCCATGCAATCGCCTTGGTTACTTATTCCAACCGCTCTTTTATTTACCCTTTTAGCCCTAACCCTTTTTGGCGTGTGGGAACTGCGTTTGCCTGCTTGGTTAGACCAACGTTTGCAAGCCTTGCAACAGCCCAAGGGTGGCACCTTGTTTAATGTTGCCCTTATGGGCGCTTTGTCCACGCTTATTGTTTCACCCTGCTTAACTGCGCCCTTGGCCGGTGCGCTAGCATTTATAGCCACTACAGGGAACGCAGGCTTAGGCTCGTTAGCCCTGTTTACCTTGGGTTTAGGCATGGGCGTGCCGCTTATTTTAACGGGTACTTTTGGCGCACATTGGCTACCTAAAGCTGGCGGTTGGATGAACCAAGTTAAAGCAGTGTTTGGCTTATTAATGCTGTTAATGGCCGCTTGGTTAGTTGATCGCCTTTTACCTGCTAGCTTTTCTATGCTGATGTGGGCTGGTTTGGCCTTGGGTACGGGTGTGTTTATGGGCGGTTTAAACTTTTCTGCCAAAACAGGCCGCGAAAAACTACGCTTAAGTGTTGGCTTAGCTTTAGTCATTTATGGCTTAAGCCTATTCATTGGCGCATTAGCAGGCAACAGCAACCCACTGCAGCCCTTAAAAGGTTTAGCCCAAAACCAAACCCAAAATAGCAGCCAAGTGCAAGTAGAAGCACCCATGCTTGGCACGCTAACAGAACTAAAAAACCTGCTGGCAACTAGCCAAGAACCAGTATTAATAGACCTTTATGCTGATTGGTGTATTTCATGCAAAGTCATGGAGGCGCAAGTTTTTCCCCGTGAAGACATTCAACAGGCGCTTAGCAACATTAAACGCTATAAGTTCGATTTAACCCAAATTGCACCTGATACAAAAAAGTGGCTTGAAGAGCAGCAATTGTTTGGACCTCCAACATTAATGTTCTATACCAACAGCAAAGAATGGCGCGAATGGCGCATTCAAGGCGAAGTTAATGCTCAGGAATTGCTAACTCACTTAACAGCTTTTAAGCAAGCTTTGCGCTAATAATTTGATTTTGCACCCAACTTCTTCAAACGTCTGTTTAACTTCATCTAAAAAAGTTAAACAGACTAGAACTAGACAAGAAGTATGACTTTAGGCAAACTTCACCTCCATTATATTGCTTAGGTAGATTTTTTATTAGAAACTTATCTAGGCAAGTAATTTTTAAACTCAGCAGACTTGCTGCAATAATTAATCTTGCTCTATTTTATTGACAGCCTTAACAACCCATTAAAAAGCCAACGATGATAAAAATTCTTTTGCTGCAAGGCCCTAACTTGAACCTTTTAGGACAGCGTGAACCGCACATTTATGGTCATGAAACGCTTGAATCGGTTCACACTAGCCTAACAAAAGAGGCTTTTGCGCTCAATTTACAACTAGAATGCTACCAAAGTAATGCTGAACACCTGCTTATAGAACGTGTTCATCAAGCTTTTTTAGAGCAGGTTAATTTTATATTAATTAACCCTGCGGCGTTTACTCACACCAGCATAGCTCTGCGTGATGCTTTAGCCGGTGTGGCCATTCCATTTATTGAAATTCACCTTTCCAATATTTATGCGCGTGAAACATTTAGACAGCATTCTTATTTTTCCGAACTTGCTCAGGGCGTTATTTGCGGCCTAGGCACTCAGGGTTACCACTTAGCTTTGCAGGCAGCTTATAAGCAACTAATAAAAACCCAAAAAAATACACTATAAAACATCAAGTTTTTAACAACCTATCAGAGAAAATTATGGACATTCGTAAAGTAAAAAAACTAATCGAACTCCTTGAAGAGTCGAACATTAGCGAAATTGAAATTAAAGAAGGTGAAGAATCAGTTCGCATTAGTCGCCATTCAACAGCACCTCAAATGCCGATCTATCAGCAGCCTATTTACCAGCAACAAGCCGCACCCGTTGCTGCAGCACCCGTAGCAGCAGCTGAACCTACCGTAGCAGCTGGCCACCAAGTTAAATCACCGATGGTGGGAACCTTCTATCGTTCACCCGCACCCGATGCAGGCAGCTTCATTGAAATTGGCAAGGCAGTAAAAAAAGGTGACACCATTTGTATTATTGAAGCAATGAAAATGATGAACCAAATTGAAGCCGACAAAGATGGCGTTGTAACAGCAATTTTGGTTGAAGACGGTGAGCCAGTTGAGTACGACCAACCCCTAGTTCAACTAGCCTAAGTCAACCCATTACTTCAATGCTGCGGTTATCTAAACTGCCGTGAGGAATAAGAATGCTTGAGAAAGTTGTTATAGCTAACCGTGGTGAAATTGCACTGCGTATTCTGCGTGCTTGCCGTGAACTAGGCATTAAAACTGTTGCCGTTCACTCTAAGGCAGACAAGGATTTAATGCACGTTCGCCTAGCCGATGAAGCAGTTTGCATTGGCCCTGCTGCGTCAAGCCAATCCTACCTAAATATTCCAGCCATTATTGCTGCTTGTGAAGTAACCGATGCCACCGCTATTCACCCAGGCTATGGTTTTTTAGCAGAAAATGCTGATTTTGCTGAACAAGTAGAACAATCAGGTTTTATTTTTATTGGCCCTAAAGCTGAAACCATCCGCATTATGGGTGACAAGGTTGCCGCCATAGCAGCCATGAAAAAAGCCGGCGTTCCAACAGTTCCAGGTTCTGATGGCCCTTTATCAGATAATGGTGATGAAATTCTTGCTATGGCACGCAAAATTGGCTTACCCGTTATTATTAAAGCTTCTGCAGGCGGTGGTGGCCGTGGTATGCGTGTGGTTCATTCTGAAGCCGCTTTGTTAAATGCGGTTCATGTGACCAAAACAGAAGCAGCCGCCGCTTTTGGTGACAGCACTGTGTACATGGAAAAGTTCTTAGAAAACCCACGCCACGTTGAGGTTCAAATTCTAGCCGATGGTCAGGGTAATGCTGTTCACCTTTATGACCGTGACTGCTCTTTGCAGCGCCGTCACCAGAAAGTAATTGAAGAAGCGCCTGCGCCGCTGTTAGATGAAGAAGCACGCCGTAAAGTGCTAATTGCTTGTGTGGATGCCAGTAAAGCCATTAATTACCGTGGTGCTGGTACCTTTGAATTTCTTTATGAAGACGGTGAGTTTTACTTCATTGAAATGAACACCCGTGTTCAGGTAGAGCACCCCATTACTGAAATGGTTACCGGTGTTGATATTGTTAAAGAACAGCTGATGATTGCCTCCGGCTTGCCTTTACGTTTACGCCAAGAAAACATTCAAATTATGGGCCATGCTTTTGAATGCCGTATTTGTGCTGAAGACCCAGTTACCTTTATGCCATCACCCGGCAAAATCACCATGTTTCATGCCCCCGGTGGTTTAGGCGTGCGTATGGATTCTCACATTTACAGTGGCTATTCTGTACCGCCTTTTTATGACTCTTTAATTGGTAAGCTGATTACTTGGGGCGTAGACCGTGAAGCAGCACTCACTCGTATGCGGGGCGCTTTAGATGAACTCTTAGTTGAGGGCATTAAAACCAATACCGACTTACACAAGCGACTGGTGCGTGATAGCCACTTTGAAAAAGGCGGCGTTAATATTCACTACCTAGAAAAAAAGCTAAACCTTTAATTTGTTTTTTTGGTTTAGGCTTTTGCTTCTTGGCCAAGGATGGCTGTAACCTCTTCCATTTCAAACCCTAGGAAAACTATGTCCTGGTTGCAAATTAAAACGTTGATCCGCCCAGAACAGGCAGAAGAGTTTGAAAACTGGCTAGTTGAAGCCGGTGCTTGTGCTATCACACTAACCGACGCTGAAGACCAGCCTGTTTTTGAGCCGATACGTGGCACCACGCCGCTTTGGCAATCCACCCAGTTAACGGGCTTGTATGACGGCAAACAAAACGCCGAGCAGATGCTGCAAACCATGCAGCAACTTTGGCAAGCCAGTTACCCCAATACCCCCATGCCAAACCTTCAACTAGAAATATTAGAAGACAAAGACTGGATTCGGGAATGGATGGACAGTTTTCAGCCCATGCAAATGGGGCGGCGTTTATGGATAGTTCCTAGCTGGTTAAAACCACCCCAGCCTGAAGCGGTTAACCTAGTACTTGATCCAGGCCTAGCCTTTGGTACAGGAACACACCCCACCACCAAACTCTGTTTACAGTGGCTTGATGGCCTTGAACTTGAAGGTAAAACCCTGCTTGATTTTGGGTGTGGTTCTGGCATTCTTGGCATAGCTGGCCTATTGTTGGGCGCAAAACAAGCTTGGGGAACCGACATCGATCCTCAAGCCTTGCAAGCTAGCCAACAAAATGCTGAGCGTAACCACCTAGCCCCAGAACGTTTTCCAGTTTACTACCCAGAAAAATGCCCCAACTTAAGCTGTGATGTGCTGGTTGCTAATATTTTAGCCGGCCCGTTAATTTCACTAGCCCAAGAGCTTGCCAGCCACATTAAAGTGGGTGGGCAAATGGCACTTTCCGGCATATTAAGCCACCAAGCCGAAGAGGTGAGTCGTGCTTATAGCCCTTGGTTTGAATTAGATAAGCCAGCCCAAGAGGATGACTGGGTTCGTATAACGGGTATTCGTAAAAAGGCTTGAACTGCAACATTGAATGGACTTTTGCTGCATGAAGACAACCAACCAAGTAAAACAGGCGCAATGCCCTCATTGTCAAAGCATTTTTAGTGTTAGCCAAGAAGAAATAGAGCTAGCCCTAGGTGCTGTGCGTTGTGGTGAGTGCATGAAAATTTTTAATGCCAGTTACCACCTGATTGATGCTCCACTCGTAGCAAACCTTGTAGCAAGCTTTGTCGCAAACAAAGCTTATAAAAAACAGCTAGCACCAACAGCCCTTGCTTCTGATTTGAATAAGCCTAGTTTACTAAGCCCCAGCTTAATCACTGATGAGAAACAACCGGCTAGCAAGCAACAACAGTTTGATATTCCAACCTTGCAAGATGCAGAAGAGGGAGAAGAGGAAGAAAAACAACTTGACGCTAGCCTGAACTCAAAAAAAATTAACACCCCCATAGTTGCTAGTTTATTCCTGCTGCTTGTTACTCTGCTGGTGGGTGGCTGGTTATTTATTAATCAAAAACCACCCATTTCTTACGCATTTACCGACGTGGGTTTAACACCTTCAAGCAACAATAAAAAAATAAACGTACACTTTAAAATAAGCAATATTACCGAGCAAAACCTGCCTTTACCTAATTTAACTATTCAGCTGCTTAACCTTAGCGCCCAGCCGGTTAGCTCAGAGCTGATAATGGCAGCCGATTTAAAAACTAACCTGTCTGAATTGGCTGCGGCGGCTAGCCATGAAATACAAGTCAGTGTTGATCGACCCAATATTTTTGTCCAAGGTGCGCGTATTCAAGTTCATTTAAACGACTCGAAGCTTTAATCCTAACGCCTCTCAAGGTAAGATACCGCCCCCTTGATTACTAGGTCGAGTTTATTAAGTGTTGCAAATAGGCAGCTACAAAATTACTACTCCGCTTGTGTTAGCACCCATGGCAGGCGTTACTGATCGCCCTTTTAGAGCCTTATGCAGGGCTTTTGGAGCTGGTTTAACGGTTGCTGAAATGGTTACTAGCGACCAATCTTTGTGGAACACTCAAAAATCGCGCTTGCGCTTGCCTCATGCCGACGAACCTGAGCCTAGAATGATTCAAATTGCCGGTGGCGACCCACAAATGCTGGCAGCAGCAGCCAAAGCCAATGTGGAACTAGGCGCACAAATCATCGACATTAATATGGGTTGTCCGGCCAAAAAAGTGTGTAAAAAAGCAGCAGGTTCGGCCTTGTTGCGTGATGAAAAACTGGTGGCAGAAATTTTAGCTGCCGTGGTTGCGGCCGTAGATGTACCCGTTACTTTAAAAATTCGCACCGGTTGGTCAGCAAATCATAAAAATGCTGTTACAATTGCAAAGCTTGCCGAGCAAGAAGGCATACAAGCACTTACAATTCATGGCAGAACCCGAGAAGACCGGTTCAATGGCCAAGCAGAATATGACACCCTAGCCGAAGTCTGCCAAATAATAAGTATTCCAGTTATAGCCAATGGTGATATAGATTCACCACAAAAAGCTAAAGAAGTATTAGATAAAACAGGGGCTAGTGCCGTTATGATAGGCCGTGCTGCCCAAGGTAAGCCTTGGATTTTTCGTCAGATAAAAGGCTGGCTTGAAAACCAACAGCTAGTAGCTGAACCTGAACCCATTGAAATTCATAGCATTATTAGTCAACACCTAGCAGGGCTTTACCTAACCTATGGCGATTTTATGGGTACAAGGGTAGCGCGAAAACATTTTGGCTGGTATTTACAGCAAGCCAACATGAATGAATGGCGTAAACGTTTTAACCAATTAGAAACAACCGAACAACAACTCGCCTTGCTTGACCATATATTTTTGCAGGAAGCATCCAACGCCCACGGGCTTAACTGAATAACAGAATTAAACTAAAGTGACTGAACCAAAAAAAACCCACCCCAATAAAATAGAGCAAGACCGCCCGTTACGTGAAAGTGTTATTCATGCCCTGAATAATTACTTTACACAGCTAGACGGCGAGCCTGTTAATAACCTTTATGACCTAGTGTTAACTGAAGTTGAAGCGCCTTTGCTTGAAGCAGTTATGCGCTACACCGACAATAATCAAACCCAAGCTTCTAGCCTTCTTGGCTTGAATCGGGGTACTTTGCGTAAAAAACTGAAACAATACGATCTTATCTAAGCTTTTTGAGGAGCTGAACCAAGCTTATGGCTATACAAAAACCACTTCCTATCCGTCGCGCTCTACTTAGCGTTTCTGATAAAAACGGCATCGTTGAACTGGCTAAAGGACTGCTTGAGCGAGGCGTAGAACTCCTTTCTACCGGCGGCACGTTTAAGCTGATTAAAGATGCTGGCCTTGCGGTAACGGAGGTTTCAGAACACACGGGCTTTCCTGAAATGATGGATGGCCGTGTTAAAACTTTGCACCCGAAAATTCACGGCGGTATTCTTGGCCGTCGTGGGCAAGACGATGCCATTATGGCAGAACACCAAATTACCCCTATTGATTTAGTTGTAGTTAACCTTTATCCCTTCCAAGCGACCATAGCGCGTGATGATTGCACGTTAGATATGGCGATTGAAAACATTGATATTGGTGGCCCAGCTATGGTGCGTAGCTGTGCTAAAAACCACGCTTATACCACCATTCTGGTTAACACTGGCGACTACCAACAAGTGCTAACAGAAATGGATGCTAACCAAGGTGCGGTTACCCAAGCCACACGTTTTGATTTAGCCGTAAAAGCTTTTGAACATACCGCAGCTTATGATTCTGCCATAGCCAACTTTTTAGGCGGCAAGGTTGCAGGTGGTAGCCAAGATTTCCCACGCACCTTCAACACCCAGTTTATTAAACGCCAAGAAATGCGCTACGGTGAAAACCCTCACCAAAAAGCCGCTTTTTATGCTGAAGCCAAGATTACTGAATCTTGTGTTGCAACCGCCAAAGTGCTGCAAGGCAAAGAACTTTCGTTTAATAACGTAGCCGACACAGATGCAGCATTTGAATGCGTTAAAGCCTTTGAAGAACCTGCCTGCGTTATTGTTAAACACGCCAACCCTTGTGGCGTGGCAGTGGGTAAAGATTTACTTGAAGCCTATGACCTTGCCTTTAAAACCGACCCAACCAGTGCTTTTGGCGGCATTATTGCATTCAACCGTGAATTAGATGCACAAACGGCACAAACCTTGGTCGACCGTCAGTTTGCAGAGGTTATTATTGCTCCAGGCATTGAAGCTAAAGCCCAAGAAATTATTGCCAGTAAAAAGAACTTGCGTCTTTTAGATGCCAGTGAGTTTTGGCCGGGTGAGCGCCAGCCAGCACTCAACTTTAAGCGCGTAACTGGTGGTTTGTTAGTGCAAGACCGTGACCTAGGTGCGGTTAGCATGGATGAATTAAAAGTAGTAACTGACCGTGCGCCCACAGAACAAGAGCTGATTGATTTAGCTTTTGCGTGGAAGGTTGCCAAATACGTTAAATCTAACGCCATAGTTTATGCTAAAGACGGCCGTACTATTGGTGTGGGTGCAGGGCAAATGAGCCGTGTTTATTCAGCCAAAATAGCCGGTATTAAAGCTGCCGATGAAAACCTAGAAGTAACAGGTTCTGTTATGGCTTCTGATGCTTTCTTCCCCTTCCGTGATGGTATAGATGCAGCTGCAGCCGCTGGTATTACTGCGGTTATTCAGCCCGGCGGTTCAATGCGTGATGAAGAAGTCATTCAAGCTGCTAATGAAGCAGGCATTGCTATGGTCTTTACCGGTATGCGCCACTTCCTACATTGATAATTTGCATTGATTAAACGTTTTTAATTAATCAGTAAAATAGAACAGAAATAGAAACAGAATAGAAAAAAGCCGCAGTCTTAAAGATTGCGGCTTTTTTTGTAGCCCTAACCCTAATGTTTAGTTAGCCTATTTAGAAGCCTACACGTAGGTAAGCACCAAAAAATGCACCACTAAAAGACAAGTCACCGTAAGTATCTTTTAAGTCATCTAACTTTACATCAAAGCTTCTATAACCCGCCGTTAAACCTGGTTTAATTAAAGGAAAGCCATCGTACTGGTAGCGTAGATCGGCTGTTGCGTCAGAAACACGATTACCGCTATAGCTTATGGCATTAATATTGGCACCAATAGAAAGCCCTAAAGGTAAACCTAGGCGTAAACCAGCGTAACCCATAGGTAAAGGCGCACTTAAACTAATCGATTCAGTAACACTCTTACCGCCACTGGTTGCTGTTTTACCTTCGACTTCAAATTCACCATCGAACTGGCGAACCGTTAAACCTAATTCAGCACGTAAGTTAATAAAGGGAATAAAAGTAGTAATACCGTCAAGAAAACGGTAATAGGCTGTTACATCGGTATGGCTTAAATCAACTTTAGTGTGTAAATCACCACTAAAATCTTGGTCTAAAAACTTAAAAGCAGTGGTGTTATTGCCTGTAAAGTCTAAAGCGGTTCTACTAACGCGTAAGTTAGGGATAACAGGAATAGGGTGATCTAACTGCACAAAAAAATAATTCTGATTTTCTTTCGATAAGCCAAGCTTATCTTTTACATCTAACGGGCTTTCAGTTGCTTTGCCCTGAATATAACCAGAAGGACTAGCCTTCCAAAGATTACCGCCAGCCAAGATATTAAATTCAATAGCTTGCGCCTGCATCGCCATTACTGGAAGTAATACAACACCTGCTAGTCTTATAGTTTTACGCATCAGTTTCCCCATTTATTCTTAGCTTCTTGCTAATTAAAACCACCTAATTTAACCAAATAAAACAGCAAAAAAATTAACTAAAAGGTTTAACTAGAAGGTAATTCTCTTTGCGCGCTAAGCGTAACAGAAACTGAATCTGAAAAACGTAAAGCATGGGGTTTATCGACTTCAACTTCAGCCACTTCAACCTGTTCATGGCTCATCACTATTTCTAATAATTCTTTAGTTAAGCGTTCAAGTAAAGCAAAACGCCCACCTTCAACGTGGGCAATAATTTTTTTAGTAATTGTGCGGTAATTTAATGCTTCTTCTATACGATTAAACTGCACTGCACGGTCTGCTGCATAGCGAATAACAACATTCACCAAGATGTCTTGCTGATTCTGAATTTCGTCTTCATTAATACCAATATAAGTTCTTAATCGTAAATTTTTAATACGAATAGTTGCCAACTTGTGTGGCATTTTATTAGGCATTATTGCATCCTTTTTTAGTCAATTAACTTAAGGAATTCTTGGCGAGTTGTCGCATTTTCGCGCAATTGACCTAGCATAACTGAAGTACGCATCATCGAATTTTGCTTTTCAACACCGCGCATCATCATGCACAAATGGCGCGCTTCAACCACGACAGCAACACCTGCTGCACCTGTTACTTCTTGTACAGCCTCGGCTATTTGTTTGGTCAGCAGTTCTTGAATTTGTAAACGGCGAGCAAACATATCAGTAATGCGGGCAAACTTAGACAAACCTAATACCTTGCCTTTAGGCAAATAACCTATGTGGCACTTGCCAATAAAAGGCAGCAGGTGGTGTTCGCACATAGAATAAAGCTCGATATCTTTTACAACCACTAGCTCGTCTGTGTCTGAAGTAAAAACGGCATTATTAACAAGGGTGTGCAAATCTTGCCTATAGCCTTGGGTTAAAAACTCCATAGCTTTAGCGGCTCGCGTCGGCGTATCAACCAGCCCTTCCCGCTGTGGATCTTCGCCTAAATTTTTTATAATGGCTTGGTAATGGGGCACTAAAGACTCATAAATTGGAGCAGGAGTATCATTTTTCATTTCAATTTTCTTGTATCAGTAGGTTAATAGTAGGAGACTTGCACTAGCTATAAGTGATCTGGATCATTCTTTCTTGTATAAGAAATGTATATCTTTTTGTTAAATAATACCAGTTCTTTTCCTAGTATCTTAGTAGGAATTAGCATCAAAAAAACTGATACTACTTAAAAATTACTGGTGTGCAAGTGATGTGGCAAAGTGGCATGAATAACCTTGGAAAATACTCTGTTATACTTTGCAAAACTCACTCCAACTGAACTTGGGAATAAACACTATGAAGAAGTTAATCACTACCTTGGCGTTAATGGGCTGCTCTTTTGGGTTAATGGCTGACCAAGCAACACTCCCCTTACAACCAGGCCAACTACTGAATGCCTCTGCGGTGAATCAAGTTGTATTAAAAGAAGGCCAAACACGCACCAATGTTTGGTTTTCAGTAGAAACTAACCGTGTTGAAGGAACCTCTACTTACCACCTAAGTAACTGCACTTTATCGACCGACCTTAAGCTAAGTGGCGGTGTTTTCAGTCTACAAAGCAAACAATTACGTTGCATTAGTGAAGAGGGTGATATTTTCACCGACAAAAACATTCAAGCAAAAATTTTAGTTAATACCAGCAATATTTGTACTAGCAATAAAGGAAAGTGTGCAGAAGTTACCCTAAGTAGCGGCAGCAACTACACCTTTGAAGTTAAAAACCAATCTAATTTAATTGCTGAACTCAACGTTATGCGTGAAGTGAATAAAAGCCGCCTAGAGCAAAGCAACTAATTTCACTTCAATCGGTTATTTAGCAGCGGTGGTAGAGGCCAACATCCGGTAGCGTTGTTGCGCCTCTGTTACTTTACGAATATAACCCCTAGCTTCAGCCCTTGGGTGCTTTAAATGTAGGCGATCATAAACCTGCTTGGGTGTTAATTGGTTAATTACATTCACTGCCTGAGCACGGTCGGAATGAAAAGTGCGTAGCACATTCCCTGCCCCACCGTTATAACCAGAAATCATGGCATATTCACGCGAGAGTGGGTGGCGTATTTTATTTAAATAGTTATCACGCAAAATACTTAAATAAGCGGTACCTGTATCAATGTTATTGGTTGTATTGAATAAGTAATCACGCGTAGGCTGGTCGTTACGCTTTTTAATGCGAGTAAAAACATCTTTACCTGCCGTTGAAGGAACAACTTGCATTAAACCATAAGCTGGAATATGACTGGTTGCATAGGGGTTAAAGTTACTTTCTGTTTCCATAATGGCATAAATTAATATTTCATCTATATCATAACGCTTAGCTGCTGCCCTAACTAAATGTTCATATTTATGGCCGCGCACCTGAGCATGGTTTTCAACTAGTGGTATTTCAACCCTGTAAGCAGTATGGCCATTACGTTTAACTTCTTGCACTTTATTGGCAACTAAATAATCTGCATAACGCTCGGCTCGCCACTCCCATTTAACTGGCTCACCTTCATGGTCAAGCACTTGGCCGGCTAATAATGCTGGACCAGCATAGCTGATCTTTTTATCTGTATAAATTTCAGGGTTTTCTGCATCGTAAGGGGTTAAAAGTGTAGTAATAATCGCTTCTTTTAAACGCTCTTTAGGGTTAGCAGGATCGACCGTTTCAACAACTATTTTGCCACTAGTAAAATCTACCTCACCTCTGCTTTGATAAGAGTCAGTGTATTTTACAAACTGATGGGCTGAAGTGGCTGCTGGTGCAACACCCCATTGTGCTTTAACTTTTTGTTGCAAGTCATCAATTTGCTTACGGTAAGTTTTAGCTTCTGCTTCTAGTTGAGCAACCACCTGCTGATAGTTTTTTAAATCTTCCGATAAGCTAGGGTAGCGTTCTAACCAGTTAGATTCAGGCGCATTTGTTTGAGCTGGCTCTTGCATAGCAACCCTTGCTAGTGGAACAGGCTCTGAGCTAGCAACAGGTTTGGGTGTAATTGGAGCGGCGATAATAGGCGCAGAGGCAATAGCTGCTGGAGGTCCAGCGAGCGGCTTAGTTTCAGCTACAGGTTTAATTGTATCAATTTCAACCTGAGCATTGTCTCCTAAAGGAACGCCTTCTTGTGGATTTGCCGACACAACCTGTACATGGGTTTCAGCTGATTCAATGGCAGCTGGCGACCTAGGTTGAGTTTTAGGTTCTTTAAAATCAGCTGTTGGCTTTGCAGCAGCAGGTTTAGACTTAGCCACAGCAGCGTTATTTACACCCGTTGCAACATGGCTAGAAACACCATTATTGGCACCGCCCTGACAACCCACCAAAGGCATTAGCAAAAACAACAACAGAAACTTAGTACGCAAGAAGTAATTTATTAAATGCATCTATATCCCTATTCTTAAAAAAATAATGTAAACATTATAAAGCAAAGCCACCAGAGTTACAGGGCTGGCTTTCTAGGCAGTTATTAAGTTGTTAATCAAAAAAAATTTACCTATACTATAATATTATCACCTATTGCTTAATCTTTAGCTAAGCATCGCTAGCAAACTACTGGAGTTTGTTATGTTATTGCCATCGGTTGAAAGTTCTAACAGCTCACTATTGAATCGACAGAAGAAAAATGTCGCCAGCAATAGCTCGCCAACCGCTAAGCCAATAACAAATGAAAACCAGTTAAAACCAGCAGATCAACACCCTAAAATTAAAGTTATAGACGAAAAAACTGCCCAACAACAAAAATCACAAGAATCATTGCAAATACTAGATGACAGCACCTTTGCAAGCAGTTTCACTAGCAACTACCCAGACTACACCCTAGAAATTAATAACAAAAATAGCAGTTTTTCAACACCCACAACAAACCTCAAACCCGATGAAGTTCGTTTTGGCCGTAAACGCCCACCCTTACCCGTCAGCTTTGGTTTTGGCCTGCGCCGCCTACAAGCCGTAGCCGTTGCCATGCGTCACCCTTTACTAGAAGGCAAGCAACCTTCCACAGCAGCACAAGCCATCCTTGACACTTTCGATCTTGCCGCAACCAACCGCCTTCCTTATATTAAAGGCTCTGGCATTAACCTAGCCGCCTAACTTTTTTAAAAAAGTATTAAGCAACTGCTTGACAGCTGCTAACGCATAGCTTAAGTTTCAAACATACGTTTGAACAATGAACCCAGCAAGAACCAACTAACAACAATCAGCCAAAGAGCAAGAGGTCACTATGCCAACTTATAAAGCCCCCCTACGCGACATGCGTTTTGTAATGAACGAACTACTCAACTTCCCAGCCCACTATGCCAGCCTACCCAATGGCGAAGATGCGGTTGAAGTCACCGATGCCATTCTTGAGGAAGGCGCCAAGTTTGCAGAAAACGTACTGACCCCACTTAACCAAATTGGTGATCAGCAAGGCTGCACACTAAAAGATGGCGTGGTTACTGTGCCTGAAGGCTTTAAAGAAGCTTACCAACAGTATGTTGAAGGTGGCTGGCCAGCGATTAGCCAAAATACCGACTATGGCGGCCAAGGTTTGCCCCATTCTTTAGGTATGGTGCTAAACGAAATGATTTGTTCTGCCAACCTTTCTTGGGGCATGTACCCAGGTTTGTCGCACGGCGCTATGAGTGCTTTAGAACACCACGGCACTGAAGAACTCAAACAGATTTACCTAACCAAGTTAATTGAAGGCCGCTGGACAGGTACCATGTGCCTAACCGAACCCCATTGCGGTACTGACTTGGGCCTAATTAAAACCCGTGCCATTCCTGATGCTGACTTTGAAACCAGCAACGGCTACAAAATTAGCGGCACCAAAATCTTTATTTCTGCCGGTGACCACGAACTCACCGAAAACATCGTTCACCTAGTTTTAGCCAAACTTCCTGACGCACCAGAAGGCAGTAAAGGTATCTCTTTATTTGTAGTGCCTAAGTTTTTGCCTGATGCTTCAGGTGAAGTGGGCGAGCGCAACGGTGTTGTTTGTGGCTCACTAGAAAACAAAATGGGTATTCACGGCAACTCTACTTGCGTAATGAACTTTGATAACGCAACAGGTTACCTAGTTGGCCAGCCCAACAAAGGCTTAGCTGCCATGTTCACCATGATGAACGCTGCGCGTATTGGCGTGGGCATTCAAGGCCAAGGTTTAATCGAAGTTTCTTACCAAAATGCGCTGGCTTATGCGCGTGATCGCTTACAAATGCGTGCGCTTTCAGGTACTAAAGCACCCGAAAAAGCAGCTGACCCAATTATTGTGCACCCCGATGTACGCCGCATGTTACTAACCCAGAAAGCCTTCAGTGAAGGTGGCCGTGCCCTTATTTTCTATACCGCACAGCTAATTGATAAAGTTGAAAAAGGTGCGGATGAAGGTAAGAAAGAAGCCGATG
>JAAYGA010000006.1 GCA_012727935.1 Pseudomonadaceae bacterium
ACGCTGCGTGAACAAACAATTTCATAGCCATGCTGCAAAAATGCCATGCAAACTGACAAAATTGCCGCCATAGCTGAACTAGTTGCTATCGCCCGTTCACCGCCTTCTAAAGCCGCTAAGCGGTCTTCAAAGCAACGCACTGTAGGGTTAGTAAAACGCGAATAAATATTGTGTTCGCCGGTTTCGTTGGCAAAGCATTCAGCCGCATGGGCAGCCGATTCAAAAATGTAACTGGAGGTCGTAAAAATGGGTTCAGCGTGTTCACGTTCAGCGGTGCGCTGCTGGCCGGTACGCAATGCCAGTGTACTTAAACCCCAATTTGCTTTATCTGTCATGCCTTAATCCTCTGCATCTGCTGAGCTGTCATTGTGTAGATCAATGGCACAGTCAGCAGAATCACTGGCATTGTTATCAAAGTCGCTGCGTTTTTTTTCTAGGTGATCAAGGTAGGCTTGATCTATACCGCCGGTAATGTAATTGCCATCAAATACTGAGCAATCAAACTGTTCAACCGCTGGATTAAGCTCTTTACAGGCATCAATCAAGTCATTTAAATCTTGATAAACCAGCCAATCGGCACCAATGAGTTTACAAATTTCTTCTTCACTGCGGCCATGTGCAATTAATTCTTTAGCCGCTGGCATATCAATGCCGTACACGTTGGGGTAGCGAACCGGTGGCGCTGCAGAGGCAAAGTAAACCTTATTTGCGCCAGCATCCCGTGCCATCATAATAATTTCATTGCAGGTAGTACCACGCACAATCGAATCATCCACCAGTAAAACATTCTTACCTTTAAATTCCATACCGATAGCGTTTAACTTTTGGCGTACCGATTTTTTACGCAAGGTTTGCCCGGGCATAATAAACGTGCGGCCAATGTAACGGTTCTTAATAAAGCCTTCGCGGTAGGTAACGCCTAAATGCTGGGCTAATTCTAAAGCGGAAGTGCGGCTGGTGTCTGGAATGGGGATAACCACATCTATGTCGTGGTTAGGCATCACTCGCATAATTTTTTCAGCAAGCTTTTCACCCATCTGCATACGGGCGTGGTAAATATTAATGCCATCCATAATGGAATCGGGGCGAGCTAAATAAACGTGTTCAAAAATACAGGGCGATAACTGGGTTTTAGTTGTACAAACGCGGGTATGTAACTGGCCTTGCATATCTAAATAAACGGCTTCACCTGGCTGCACATCACGAATCAGCTCAAAACCCACCACATCTAATGCAACGCTTTCCGAGGCAATCATGTATTCAATGCCTTGAAGGCCTTCACGCTTGCCTATCACAATGGGGCGAATGGCGTTAGGGTCACGAAAACCCACCAAGCCATAGCCGCTAATCATGGCGACAGCAGCATAACCCCCTTCACAACGTTCATAAAGGCGACCTACAGCAGAAAAAACATCGTCTGGCGTTAAACTCATGCCCTGCTTACTTAGCTCATGTGCAAAAACATTCAGCAATACTTCAGAGTCTGAATTGGTATTGATATGACGAAGATCGGCACGAAACACTTCTTCACTTAAGGCTTCTGCATTAGTTAAATTGCCATTGTGTGCTAGCGCAATGCCATAGGGTGAGTTGACATAAAAGGGCTGCGATTCAGCTTCAGTAGCAGAGCCAGCGGTTGGGTAGCGCACATGGCCTATACCCATATTGCCTATCAGGTTTTTCATGTGACGTGTACGAAACACATCTTTTGCTAAACCGTTACTTTTGCGTAGAAAAAAACGCCCCTTATCACAGGTCATGATACCGGCGGCATCTTGGCCTCTATGTTGCAACACAGTCAGACTGTCAAACAACAACTGATTCACTGACTCATTAGCCATAATGCCTGCTATTCCACACATGAAGCTTTCACCTATCTTTTTGAATAATCTTCTAAATACCCAGCGGTCCAGTCGCGAATTTGCTCCATGTATGGCAGAAGTTGCGACTCTTGCCACATTGGCTGATTGCGTAATTCAGTTAAACTTGTTATTGCAACAAGTAACACAACTATGACAACACCACGAAATAAGCCAAAAAACACACCAAAAAACTTATCAACACTACCTAAGCCAATTTTTTGTATTAGCGTACCAAAAGCACTAGAAAGCACCTTGCTAGCTAACAAAACTACCACCGCAATGCTCACATAAGCCATTGCAAGTTGTAATCCTGGTTCAGCAATAACCACATCAAAATGAGGAGCCAGTTCCGGCCCCAATAAGCGGGCAGCAAACAAGGCTGCTAACCAACCCACCAAAGAGATGGCTTGCTGTATAAAACCCTTCCAAAAAGCCAGTAAAACTGATGCAAAAACAATAACAGCAATACCAATATCAATAGCGTTCATAGCGCATTTTCCTAATAACACAACGCATTATTAACAACCTAATTAATAAGAATGAGTAGGCAAACTACCCTGAATCTTGGCCTCATATTCAGGCACATAACGGGTTAATAAAGTTTTCAACCCTTGCATTTGTAACAACTTATCTTGGTCTTCTCGGCCTTGTTGTTGGTCTATGTAAGGCCCTACAAACACCACAGTCATGCTGTTTATTTTACGCCAATAAGCAGGATAGTGGTGTTTTTCAAGTTCTTCCACCAAGCGTTTAGCGTTGGATGAATCACCAAAAGTTGCTACTTGTATTGTCCAAGCATCAACACCACCTTCAGGGTTAAGCATTAACTTTGATTCAGTTAACTTTTTATTACTGGCAATTACCTGCTGTTTTTGCTGTTCATTTAAACTGGCAGGCAAGCTTGGCGGCACAGGCGTTTCAACCACAGATTTTATAGGCGCTGGTGGTTCTGGGGTAATGATTTTATCAGAAACGGGAATTTCTGGACGTTTTTCTTCTAACAGAAAAGGCACAAAAATAGCCGCCAAAGCAATTAAAACCAAAGCCCCCACTAAACGCTCTTTTAAACCATAACGCATAAAACTAGGCCTCACTTTTCTTTAACTGACGCAACACCTGCGCCAAGGTAAAGAAAGAACCCATCACTAATACTTCTTCGTAACCTGCTTGCAAAGCTTGGCAAGCCGTAGCAAAAGCTAAGTCGCCTTGAACATCTGAATCGGCCACTAATACTTCAGCACCTAAGGTTTGCAGTAAAGTGGCTAGTTTGTCGGCTTTAACCGCCCTTGGCAAAGGCAAGCTAGTCACCACCCAAGCATCAATCCAAGGCAAGAGTGGCATTAAGCTAGTTTTCATGTCTTTATCGGCCATCATTCCCACCAAGCCAAGGCGTTTTTTCTTACCCTGTTCGGCTAATCTGCTGGCTAGGTAACTTGCGGCCTCTGGGTTATGGGCCACATCTAACAACCAAGCACCTTCACGTTGCATTCGCCCCGTAAGCTTGGCCTTAGCTAAACCTTGCTTAATGGCTGGTTCGGTTAAATTAGGGCAGACCAACAACAAAGCTTGAATGGCGGTGGCGGCATTATCGGGGGGTAGCTGATGGTTAGGTAAACCGGCTAAATACACTGCCTGTTGCTCAATATTAATGCCTTGCCAACACCATTCACCCTCAGTCTTAGCCGTGCGCTGAAAAGCTTCGCCTAGCTGAAAGATAGGGCAATCTAACTGTTCGGCAACTTTAAAAATACTGGCAGGTAAATTTTTACTACCCAAAACCACTGGCCGTTCATGGCGAAAAATACCAGCTTTTTCTTGGCCAATGACCTCTAAGTCTGATCCTAAATAATCTGCATGGTCTTGTGCCACGGTTACTAGCACGGCCAAATCTGCATCCACAATATTAATGGCATCTAAGCGCCCGCCTAAACCCACTTCTAATAACCATAAATCCACACCTGCCTCTTGAAAAATCAGCAAACCCGCTAGGGTTGCAAATTCAAAATAGCTGAGTGAAATAGCGTCTTCTAAAGGCGTTAGGCGTGCGGCTTCAATGCGGGCAAAGGCTGCGGTTATTGTTGCATCGCTAACCGCTTGGCCATTAATTTTAATGCGTTCATTAAAGTGCAAAAAATGCGGCGAAGTGTAACTGCCCACACTTAAACCTTGGGCAAGCGCCATAGCTTCGGTTAGTGCAAGAGTAGAACCCTTACCGTTAGTGCCTGAATAAGTAATAACTTGATGGTTGCGCTGCTGAAAAGTTAAGGGCAAATTTAGCCGTTCTGCTACTGCCCTTACCCTAGCTAAACCTAAATCTATTTCACGAGAATGCAGGTTTTCTAAATGTTTAAGCCAAGTACTTAGGCTAGTAGAAGCACTTGGCGGTAGATTAGATTGCACGCGAGTTAATCAACAAACAGTCGGCTGATGAGTCATTTTACGCAATAAACCACCCAATTTGTTAGGCAGTTCATGGCGATGAATAATCATATCAACCGTACCATGTGACAATAAAAACTCTGCACGCTGAAAGCCTTCAGGCAGCTTCTCACGTACGGTTTGCTCAATAACCCTTGGGCCTGCAAAACCACAAAGCGCAAAAGGCTCAGAAACGTTTAAATCGCCCAACATGGCTAAAGAAGCAGAAACACCACCATAAACTGGGTCGGTTAATACAGAAATATACGGCACACCGGCTTGCTTAAGGCGTTCTAGTGCTGCCGAAGTTTTAGCCATTTGCATCAGCGAAAAAAGTGCTTCTTGCATGCGCGCACCGCCCGAAGCGGAGAAACAAATTAAAGGAATGCGTTCTTGTAAAGCTAGCTCTGCGGCACGAACAAACTTTTCGCCCACCACCGAACCCATAGAACCACCCATAAAACCAAATTCAAACGCCACTGCAACAACCGCCACACCCGTTAATTCGCCACGCATAGCAATTAACGCATCTTTTTCACCCGTGGCACGTTGGGCAGCAGTTAAGCGGTCTTTGTACTTTTTAGAATCACGGAATTTCAAGCGGTCTACGGGTTCTAAATCAGCAAACAACTCGCTTGTGGTTTCTTTATCTAAAAAACTTTCTAAACGCTTGCGCGCAGAAATACGCATGCGGTGATCACATTTGGGGCAAACGTGCTGATTACTTTCTAATTCAGGGCGGTAGATAGCAGTAATGCATTTAGGGCAATTACGCCACAAGCCTTCAGGCACATTAGCTTTACGATCACGAGACTCAGAACGAATAATGGATGGAACAATACGATTTAACCAGCTCATAATAAACTCTATAACCTAAATTTAATATTGGCAGTTCTAGGCCGAAGCCTAGATTGTAATTTTAGCTTGGCAACTTATCGAGTGCTTGGCGCATTTCGCTTAACACTTGGCTCATAGCTGGCGCAATTTTTTCTGGTTGATCTGCAAACTCAGCAACTTTACTAACCAGTGCACTACCGACTATAACGCCATCAGAAATGGCACCTAAAGCAGCTGCTGTAGCACCATCACGAATACCAAAACCTACTGCGATAGGCAGCTGGGTAATACCAGCAAACTCGTTTAGGCGGCTAGCCACTGCATCCACATCTAAAGTAGCCGAACCTGTAACGCCTTTAATGGATACATAGTATAGATAACCGGTGGTTGCCGCACAGATTTTTTTAGCCCGCTCAAGGGTAGTCGTTGGCGCTAACAAAAAGATAGAATCCATCTGTTGAGCCGTTAATAAGGCGGAAAAATCAGCGGCTTCTTCGGGTGGCAAATCAACCACTAGCACACCGTCTAACCC
>JAAYGA010000052.1 GCA_012727935.1 Pseudomonadaceae bacterium
CGATTATATTGACGCGATTGACGCGTATCACTACGAGTGACTAATCAGTTTCTCGTATCATAACTAACGTGATGTTATTCGATGTATGGGTAATGTCTACGCAGTATAAGCTTGCCTTTAAATTAACATTTAAACAATAAGCTTAATATAAAAAATAGCCAGCTATATATTCAGAATCTTTGCCTGGCTATTCCTGTGCGCTCGCACATCTAATTCTTATTAATAGTTTTCTAAAGACAATACTCTCCTGCTGCGGGGCTATATTGTCTTTAAAAAATTATTTACCAAATCGCTTTAATTTAATTATTACTTGGAGAGAGTTTATGCTTGATAACTTCATAAGAAAAGAAATTATTTCGCAAATCAGTCCTAATACTAAAAAAAATGACATCAGTATAGTATTTAAGACTTCTAATGCGGGAGCAAAAATCAAGTTTGATACTGAGATAATAACTGTTATTAAGGATTTTTTAAGCAAAAAAATAACCCCACAACATAAGAATACATTTCGCTATGCTTTGGAGGGAGGGATTGATAGCAAGAATCAACTTGATAGCAGCATACTGGTTATTTATATGCAGGAAAACTCTGACTATGATATGGAGTCAATATATTTATGTGCAAAAAAACTGATTCGCAAATGCCTAAACAATCTAATAGAAATATCAAACAACCACAGTGGGAATGTACATAAAGTTAAAATTTTATCTGCGAGCCAAAAAGTAACTGCTTCCCCTGACATTTTTATTGCAGACTCGGAAGATGAAATTCTCTTAACGCAAAGCCTTATTTATAATGTGCTGAGTCGATCTAAAAACAACTGTACTATATTTTTTAAAATTGATGAGGAATATTTCGACTTGAACTTAGTGCGTAGTATAAATCCGAAAATGGAGTCGAAAGAAAAAATTCAGATCAGCTGTATAGTGATCTCTGTAGATGATCACTATGGAGTCATCGCAGTAAAAGGTGCAGATATAAAAGGTATTAAGAAATATCAGTTTGATCCACAACATAGGCGACAGCTTTTAGAGGCGCAGCTTGCTGGTGATGAGCTAATTATTGATGTAACACCAATGGAAAAATTCAGCCAGGGTGAGCTGGTTGAGTGCGGCGGGTTGATTAAAAATATAAAAGTAGTTGAGTATGAAAAATTAATATGATTTATTTTATGTGGATGCCTAACGCACAGCCCCGGAGGGGCGACAACAGCCGCTTGTTATATCTCGTATCCACAGTACTCCGGCTTCCGAAATAGGGTGCGTTGCCTAGCTTCATCCAACCAAGAAAATTTCTCATGCAGCCCATGCGCAACAACAAGCCGTTCTGCGA
This sequence comes from Pseudomonadaceae bacterium, assembly GCA_012727935.1. Lineage (GTDB taxonomy): Bacteria > Pseudomonadota > Gammaproteobacteria > Pseudomonadales > Halomonadaceae > Marinospirillum. The sequence goes on from JAAYGA010000052.1 coordinate 1,333, forward strand.
GTTCGACTTTTTGCAAGAAATAGAGCGAACGCAAGATATTGTGCAGCGCATTTGTCTTGTCGAAAATATGGAAGTACTGTGACCTTACAGAGTCTTCTGAACTTACGAACGAACCTTTGGCTTCCTCAAGATCAAGCTCATAAATCCGAGTGTAGCTCTCCGAGAAGTCTAGATCACGCGCGAAATAGAACAGAGCCGACAAACCAGCTAGTTTTTCTGGCGTGAGATTGGACTTAACGGCCTCCCAAACCTCCGCACGTCTTTTGGTGTCGTTCACAATAGCTTCAAGCATTTCGTCGGAACCCCACTCGCTAGCTTCAACTTCGATTGGGACTTTATCAGATTGAAGGTCGTGGTGCTTAAACCAATAGCTGAAAAACTCTTCAATATAGGCCTCTTCAATGCCGAGTAAAGGAATCGTAATCCCAATTTCCGGCGCGAGTTCAAAATGCGATTCGATGAGTTTAATGCTCTCAGAGAGTTCTTTGCTACCAATATTGAAGTGTTTCTTGAGAGACTCCTTAGTTGTACCAAATGAATCTGCCGCCCACGTTGTTCGAGGGGGAAGAATGGATGCCATTTCGAACAAATTCTTTCGCGATAGTCGTTTTGTAAAAGACCTGCATCCATACTCATCGCAAAGGAATTTATTTAAGCGATGTAAGTCATCCAAGGCTTCTTCTAGCTCCCCGAAACTACGCTTCAATACTACAAAGTTGATGACCGCGACATCCACGAGATGCTTTTGACTTTTATTATCAAGTGGGTACCGAAATGTCTGTCCGGTGGCATCGACTTCAGCGAAGTCCCTGATCTTTGTATCAAGCCTTCTGATTATCGGCTCGTACCGATCGTCTGCAGCTTGGGCCTTTTCAGCGAAGAAACTCCAAATATTTCCTATATCATGTGAACCGGCCAAGTCGAATTGGAGGTTACGACACCTGGCTTTTTCGATAAGGATAAGTTCTGAAATTGCGCCTTTCAGGCGAAGTTCTAGTGAATGCCTCATATTGAAACAAACCGGATAAACCATCTCGTCAACCGAGTGCTCTAACCCCCGTTCACTAAGAACTAAGTCAATCAGAATAGTTGCTGCTTGGGAAAACCCCTTGGCGTAATCC
>JAAYGA010000053.1 GCA_012727935.1 Pseudomonadaceae bacterium
CTACTATAATTATGAACGCATTAAATTAAAGCTAAAAGGACTGAGTCCGATAAACTATCGAACCCAGTTCTTGGTTGCCTAGCTAACTAACCTGTCCAATAAATGGGGGTCAGTTCAGCTAGCTCGGGGCTTTTTTATTGCATCTCTAAAACATACTTCTTTAAAAAGCTACCGCTTTAAAACTTCCAGAACTTAATCGTGCGGTATGCCACGCTTGCGATAAATCGAGTAGTAAAGCAGTGGTATCACCACCAGCGTTAATATGGTTGATACTAGCAAGCCAAAGATTAGTGAAATGGCTAGGCCATTAAAAATAGGGTCGTCTAGGATAAAGAAGCCACCCACCATCGCTGCCACGGCGGTTAGAATAATCGGCTGAGCCCTTACCGCGCTGGCTTTTATAACTGCATCTTCCCAACAAGCACCTTCACGAATCGACTGGTTAATAAAGTCCACCAGCAAGATAGAGTTACGCACAATGATTCCCGCAAGGGCAATCATGCCGATCATGCTGGTAGCGGTAAACTGTGAATTAAGCAGCGCATGACCGGGCATAATGCCGATCATGGTTAAAGGAATGGGTGCCATAATCACCAAAGGTACTAAATAAGATTTAAACTGCGCGACAACGAGCATATAAATAAGGATCATCCCCACGGCATAGGCAATACCCATATCACGGAAAGTTTCGTAAGTGATCTGCCACTCACCGTCCCATTTAATCGCTGCTGTATCGGGCCAAACTGGTTGGTTGATAAAGTATTGTTCGGGTGCATCCACTTCATCACTTAAAGTGAACACAGCATCAAACATACCGTAAAGCGGCGAATCTAATTTGCCGGCCATATCCGCCATTACATAGTTCACTGGCAGTAAATCTTTGTGGTAAATAGAACCCTGCCAATCGGCGGCTGTTACTTTAGCAAACTCTGACAAGCTCACTAGCTGACCTGAACGGTTACGCACGCTTAACGACAATAGTTGCGAAGCTTGGGCTTTATCGCCTTCGGATAGCTGCAAACGTATTGGCACTGGGTATTTCATTCGTTCATCGTGTAGGTAGCTCAGTTCAACCTGCCCTAAAGCGATGGATAAAGCTTCAACTAGCTGGCCTTGGGCTACGCCTAAACGTGCCGCACGATCACGGTCTACCTGAATTAACCAACGATTAGCGCTTGCTTCTAACGTGGTATCCACATCAATAACATCATCGGTGCCTTTAAGTAGCGTTTCTACTCTACGAGTCATCGCCGCTCTTATGGCTGGTTCTGGGCCATAAATTTCAGCAACAATCGGTGCTAAAACGGGCGGACCCGGTGGTACTTCTACCACTTTTACGTTGGCATTAAAGCGTTCACCTATGGCCTGTAAAGGCGCACGAACCGACAAAGCAATGGGGTGAGAAGCTAGTTTACGATCACGACGGTCAACCAAGTTAACTTGAATGTCGCCCATGTGTGGGTCTGCACGTAAATAATACTGACGCACTAGGCCGTTAAAGTTAATCGGTGCCGCTGTGCCAGCATAGGTTTGCCAGCTCATCACTTCGGGTACGGTTTCTAGGTACTCACCCAGCGCCAGCAGTACTCTTTGCGTTTCCTCAACGGGTGTGCCTTCTGGCATATCAACAATCACCTGAAATTCAGATTTATTGTCGAAGGGTAGCATTTTCATCACTACCGCTTGGAAGGCTGGCAACATGGCCGCAGCTATGGTTAAAAACACCACCGTTACACCTAAAATAACACGGCGCTTACGACTTTCACCCAAGAAAGGACGCATGACTTTATCGAAGAAGTTAAGCACTCGATCTTTCTTGGCTTCAGCTTTAGTATCACCTGAATCATGGCCTTCATGCTTCATTAGCTTAACGGCTAACCAAGGCGTCACTACAAAGGCAATAATGAGTGAAATCAACATACCCGCCGAGGCATTAATGGGGATAGGGCTCATATAAGGCCCCATCAAACC
>JAAYGA010000054.1 GCA_012727935.1 Pseudomonadaceae bacterium
GAAGAGTAGCCCGCGCCAATGCCAGCCAAGCGCAGAATGAAATCAGTTATCAAATATCCACACTGATGAACACCGATGCCGGTAACCTAGGGCTAGTGCGCTATGTATTAGAATCTAAGCCTAACCGTGAAGCCTTTCAGCTGACTGAATCTTTTGATGACTATTACCAAAGGGTATTGTCAATTTGGCCTAACGTAAAAGTGTTACAACAAAATATAGCCATTCAAGATGAAGAAATTCGGGTTGCCAAAGACAGCAGCCTACCCAAACTAGATTTAGAACTAGGCTATAGCTTCAACGACCTTTCTGAATCTTACCAAGGCGGCAATGTTTTTGACCGAGACCACCCTTCTTGGTATGTCGGCTTAAGTTTCTCTATTCCGCTAGGGCAGAACAAACGCGCCAACGCCCAAAAAGTGATGGCTATTTTAAAACAAGATCAGCACAAAGAAGACCTTAGAGCCGTTGAAATTGGCCTTAAAAATGATTTGCGAGCAAGGCTGTTTCAAGTCAATACTGCTTATCAAGAAATGAGCACCTTGGAAGACAACATTGCCATTCTTGAAGATTTGTATGCGTCAGAAATACGCAAATTTAATGTAGGCTATGGCAAGGTTAAAGACATTTATCAGCGCGAAGATTCTTTAAACCTTGAGCGCCAGCGCCTTATTGACAGCCTTGTCCACTATGAACTAGCAAAAGTGTCCTTAGCCCTAGCCGATGGCTCTTTATTAAGTAATAAACAGTTATTAAGCAGCCAGTAATTTAATAGCTAAACCAAGAAGCGAAGCATTCAACAATGCCTATAAAATGTCGAATATTTTCTACTTTAACTTGCCTAAAAACCTGCGCCTTATCTTTTTTAGCTCAGATTTTTTTAGTTCTGGTTTTTTTAGCTCAGGTTTCTCTAGCCAATGCTCAGCCCATTGCTGGCGTGCTTTACCCTGATAAAAACTTAAAATTGGCGCTAGGTGACAGCGGGGTTATTAGTAAGGTGCATGTAAAGTCGGGTTCTGTGGTTAAAAAAATGGACCCACTTATCACCCTAGAAAGCAGCCTACAAACCTTGGAAGTGCAGCGTAATAAACTGATTTGGTTCGATAAAAAAGAACAAGAAAGTTTAACTGAACGGCGCACTATTTTAGTAAAAAAATATGAAATAGCGCAGCTGCTCTACCAAGAATCACGCTCTATCAGCCTTGATGAACTAGACAGTTTACAGCTGCAATTAATTGATTTAGACGGGCAAATTGCCCAGCTAACCGAACGTGAAGTGCGTGAAAAGCTGGAATATGACATTAGTTTACAGCGCCTTGAAAACCGTGTTTTACGTTCACCACTAGCAGGCATTGTTACTCAGGTTGCACAACATGAAGGCGAATGGGCGCAGGTGGGTGAGCCAATTCTTAGCCTAGTTAATGTTACTGAACTGTTTGTAAAATTAAACATTCGTGATGCCTTAGCCCGCGATTTGGTAATTGATGCTTTAATTCCTGTAAAAATTGAAAACCTAGCCACCCAACAAGGAACAATTGATTACATAGCCCCCATTGCCGATGCCGCTAGTGGACTAGTAGAAATTAAAATTAAAATTAAAAACCCTGATGGTCTTTTACGCCCCGGCGTAAGAGTCTCTGTTGACTTTGCCGACAGCAGTTTTTCTACCAGCAAGGATTTATAACTAGATGTTATTAACAGGTATTCATGAATAGACAGCTAATTTTAACCCAGCCAATAGCCAAGCCAGATTTGGCCATTCCTGATGACGAATGGCAAAACTATAGCCCTGCTAATCAAGCCTTTGCAGAGTTTATTTACGAGGTATTTGATTATTTCAGCCTAGTAATAAATGAAAAACTTAAGTGGCAAGTGGAAGACGTTAAGGTTAATCAGGGCAGTAATAACTTGGTTATTCGCTTTACTTATCGGCAAGAAATCTACTTATTTCGGGTACCAAAATTTGGCCAGTCACAACTAAAAAACTACATGCGAGCGTCAAGACTAGTCAGCCACCATCATTTTTTTCCTGAATGTATTTACATTGATGGTCGGTGCATGATTGAGCGTTTTGTTGTAGGAAACCAGCTAACAAGCGCGTCAACAATAACCGCTTACATTAAACTAGCCCAGTGTTTAAGCCAGCTGCACAGCCAAGAAGGCAAGGGTTATGGCCTTTTATTAATGGCAAACCAAGGGGCTAGTCTTAATATAGCCGATTATTATTTAGCCACTTCCGCCACTTACTGGGAAAGCCTTGCACCCCTATTTCAAGATCAGCAGCCTGCCTACCAAGCCTTAACCTTGCTTTGGCAGCAAAAGCTTACTGCGGTTAATGCTTCTTCTACTAGCTCTCCTGTGGTTTGCCACGGTGATTTGTGGCAAGCCAACTTAATTTATAATGAAGAACACGGCCAGCTAAAGCTTATCGACTGGGATACTTGCGGTATTTATCATCGAGAAAAAGACCTGCATTTTTTATTAGATGAAAAAATTAGCCCAGCTTGTAAGCAAGCCTTTTTTGAACACTACCCTCACCCTGTCGATGACCAGTTAATGGCTTGGTTTAGATTAACCATCAAGGGCCTATATTTTATTGAACCGCATCTAAACCAACGCATTACCGCCATGAATCACTTCCTTAAAGTTATGGGCAGCAATGAAAAATTCAACGCAGAACAAGTGCAAGAATAGCCCTTCAGTTGATAATCTTGCTGTTATAGAAAAAGGCCAGTAAGCACCATGCTACAAATAAACACAGGGTCACCAATAAACGTCAATGCGCTTAACGTGAAGGTGCTTATTGAACGGCTTAGGGCATTACGCAAACGCAGCCTGCAAGCTTCTTCAGAAGAGTTTTGGGCAGATTTTATTAATATCGTAACTGTCTTATGCCTTGCTGAAGGCGCACAAATATTCACCCTAACGGGTAAGGCTGCAATCGAATTACAACCTGAAATTATTGCGCCTATCGACTCAACCAACCAGCCTGTAAACCGCCTTGCCTTGCCAAGCAATGCACCTTGGCTAGTGGCTTTGGTTGAACGAAGTTTAAGTAATGGCTTTGCCGCCCACCAAGAAAAAGTTGCCTTACAAGCCAAACCCCATTGGCTTAGCTTTCGCTTAACCACACAACAGCCACGGGTGTTGTTACTTAAAATAGCCGAAGAACAGAGTGCGCGACTAGGCGACATTGTTTTACGCGCCCAACTCATCGCTGACCTTGTTCATGAAGGTAGCTCTGCCAACCCAAGCTTTAACGCTAAGCAACCTGCCACAGTCAGTGAGGTTGAGGCTTCCTTATCTTTACTTTCAGTTATGCCAGAAGTTTATGCTGCAGAAGCACTGGCATTGGCTGCTTATGCGCTAGTCAACGGCCTTGTTGCCCAATCTAACGACCTTGATCTTGCCGCACTTGGCTGGCAAAAAGATGACTATGTGCGTATTGAATGCATTAGCCACTTCGACCGTTTTGAAGAAAAAGCAGACCTAGTTAAGTTATATGAAGCCGCACTTGAAGAAGCTGCAGACCAGCATTCAGTGTTGCACTTGTCACACCCAGCAACCACCGAGGGAATGATTACCCTTGCCCATGAACAGTTGCGCCGCGCCCTTGGCTGCGACGACTTGGCAACCTTGGTAATTTTTGGCAGCAAGGGCAAACCCTTAGGCAGCCTGTTGCTGGTTAAAATGAAAGGCAATATCCCACCTAACCTCGTTCATTCTTTAACCTTTATTTTAAGCTTACTGGCTAGCCGTTTTGATGATTTGAAACGCCGTGAAGCTGGGCTGTGGACACGCATTAAATATTCTGCCACACGTTGGCTAGGAAAATTAATAGGCCCTGAATGGTTGTGGACTAAGGTTGCCAGCCTATTAGTTGTAAGCCTTTTTTTATGGCTTACCTTGGGTAGTTTAAGCTTTCGAGTTGAATCTAACGGTGAGTTTCTAACCGACTTAACCCAGCACATTAATGCCTCACAAGATGGCTTAATTATTGATGTGCTAGCCACAGTAGGCGACCCAGTAACCAGCCAACAAGTGCTGTTGGTATTAGAAAAACAAGATTTACTGCTGCAACTGACTGAACTTGCTGCTGAGCGCCAGCGTTATTTGTCGGAAGAAGACAAGGCACGGGCAGGTAATAATATTATTGAAACAGAAATTGCTAAAGCACGCGGAGCGCAAATTGAAGCCCGTACTGCACGAGTGCAGCGCATGTTAGACGATACCAATATCACCTCACCTTTTTCTGGCGTTATTATTGAAGGCGAACGCAAAGACCTATTAGGTTTACCCACTAGAAAAGGTGATGCGCTGATGAAAGTGGCACGAATTGAAGGTATTTACCTACTTTTATCGGTTGATGAGCGCGATATTCACTTAATAGAACTAGGTGATCTTGGTGAATTTGCTTTGGTTAGCCAACCCTTGTCGCCCTTGGCATTTGAAGTCGAAAAAATAATACCTGTCGCCATAAATACTGGGCAAAAAGGAGCCAGATTCCAAATTAAAGCCAAACTCTTGGAAGCACCAAAAAACTGGTGGCGGCCCGGCATGACAGGGGTAGCAAAAATAGACAAGGGCAGGGCAGCGCCCTATTGGGTATTAGGAAGAAAATCTTACCATCAGCTAAGGCTGTTGTTGTGGTGGTAGTTGTGGTTGCTTTTACTAAACCGTCAGTTAGAAAAATATTGGAACCTAAGCATGTCAAGTACTTTTAGTGAAGGATGGTATCAGGTTGCCCAATTAAAAGTGGCCTTGATTCCCACCACAAAAATTCATAAACAGCTGTACCGTGGCCTAGTTTGGTATGTGCTGCAAGATGCTTGTTCGGGTAAATTTTTTCGCGTACCTGAAATTGTTTATCGGTTTATCAGTCATTTAACGGTGAACAAAACCCTTGAACAAGTTTGGCAAGAATTTATAACTGCCTACCCAGAAGAAGCCCCAGGGCAAGAAGAAGTTATTCAGGTTTTATCGCAATTGCACCATAGCAACCTGTTGTTTTATCGTTCCGAATCTGATTATGGTGCAATTTTAGAACGCAAAAACAAACAAACTCGCCAAGAACACCTCACTAAACTTATGGCGTTTATGTATTTGCGTATTCCTATATGGAACCCTGAAGCACTGCTTACCACCTTTGCCAGAGTGCTCTTTCCATTGTTTAGCAAAACAGCATTAGTTGTCTGGCTTATAGTTATTGGGCTGGGGGTAGAAACTGTTTTATCTAACTGGGGCGAAGTGCGCCAACAGGGGCAAGGTTTTTTATCACCAGATAACCTTGTTTTGCTTTATTTAGGCTTATTTGGGCTAAAGTTTATTCATGAACTAGGCCATGCCATTGCTATTAAATATTTTGGTGGGCAGGTTCATACCCTAGGTTTAATGTTCATTGTTTTAACCCCCCTACCCTACGTTGATGCCACACAAACTTGGTCTTTGCGTAGCCGTCGGCAAAGGGCAATTGTTAGCTTTGCAGGCATGTATTTTGAACTGTTTATTGCCGCCTTAGCAGCCTTACTTTGGGCGCAAACAGCACCGGGGGTGGTGAATAGCTTGGCTTACAACCTAATGATTATTGGCTCGGTTTCAAGCTTATTATTTAACGGTAACCCACTACTAAAATTTGATGCCTATTACCTTTTATCAGACTTAACCGACCTGCCTAATCTTTACAAAAAAGGCAGCGATCAATGGCTTTATTACTTTAACCGTTTTCTGTTAGGAACCCACAAGGCTGAATCGCCTTCGGTAACTACTTATGAACGCCTTTGGTATACCTTTTATGGTGCTGCCAGCCTTTTTTATCGCCTTATTATTGTATTAGTTATTACGCTTTACGCAGCAGACCTATGGATAGGCCTTGGGGTTGCCATGCTAACGGTTTCCCTTGGCATGTGGGTTGTTCTGCCACTTTGGAAGCTGCTGCGCTTTCTTTCTAGTAATGCAAACTTACATAAAAATCGCCGTCGTGCTTGGCTTACTAGTGGCGGTGTTTTTATAAGCCTAGTGGCTGTTATATCCCTTGCACCCTTCCCTTATTACATTAAAGCCCCAGGCGTTGTGCAGGCTTCTAACAGCAGCCAATTATTTACCCCTTCAGGGGGCTATTTAATAAGCGCCGTTACCGAGCAAGGCCTAGCTGTAAAAAAAGGCGCAACTTTAGCTCAGTTCAGCAACCCAGACCTTAATCATCAATACGATTTAGTAGAACAGCAAATTATTGAAGTGAATTGGCGTTTACGTCAGTCGCTTGACAGTGATCAGGCCAGCCAAGTGGCATTAACTCGCCAACAAACCGCGCTTAAAGAACAGCTAGATGAGCTGAGCAGCCGTTTAAAAGAACTCACCATCATTGCACCTTTTAATGGCATTTGGATGCCAGCACAGCTGCATAGCAAAACAGCCACTTTCTTTAGCCAGTCAGATGAGCTAGGCACTTTATACGACCTTTCATCTTTACGCTTTTCAGCGGTAGTTACCCAAGAACAAGCGGCTCATTTATTTGACTCACAGCTAGCCACCCACAGTGCATTAAGGCTTAAAGGGCAGACCCAAACCACCTTACAAACCAACCAGCTACAACTAAACCCCTTCCGGCAAACCCTGTTACCCTCACCTGCCTTGGGTTGGGCAGCAGGCGGCCCCGTGATGGCGCAACGTGACAATAAGGGTGCAATGGTGGCTCAAGAACCTTTTTTTGAAGTTGTTGTACCGCTAACCAACCTAGCAAATAATTCTGATTTAATGGCATTAGAAGGCATGACTGGCTGGCTGCTTATCGACTTACCGGCACAATCCATCTTCTGGCAAGTTCGCCAAGTCGTCTTACAAGTATTACAACGCCGGTATCAAATTTAAATTATGAGTGCTTTCTTTGAGCCACGCCTTGAAC
>JAAYGA010000055.1 GCA_012727935.1 Pseudomonadaceae bacterium
CTTTTTTTGTGCGTATTATTTGCTGTAAAACTATTTTTTAGCCTAAAGCAGCAGTGATGGTTTCATACTTTTCCATCAGCTCTTCTTGACTTTCAACGTGATTAGGGTCTTTTGGAATACATTCCACCGGACAAACATCCACGCACTGGGGTTCGTCATAATGGCCTACGCATTCAGTACACAGGTTAGGATCTATTTCGTAGATTTCATCACCCTGAGTAATGGCACCGTTGGGGCATTCCGGTTCACAAACATCGCAGTTGATGCATTCGTCGGTAATGTACAAAGCCATGGTATAAACCTCACTGGTTAATTGCTTAATTGCTTAATTGCTTAATTGCTTAATTGCTTAATAGTTACGCTAAGTCAGCGTGCTTTTTCTGCAAGGCATCCACCACACAAGAATGCACTAGCTTACTGACATCGCCCCCTAGACTTGATACTTCCCTTACTAAGGTAGATGCAATAAAAGACAAGTGTTCTGAAGGTGGCAAAAAAATACTTTCCAAATTAGGTGATAGCGTTTTATTTAGCTGTGCCAATTGCAATTCGTATTCAAAATCGGCCACACCCCGCACGCCACGCAAAATAATATTAGCGTGCTGTTGCTGCATTAATTCAGTCAGCAAACAGCTAAAACCCACCACTTCAACCTTAGGGTTATTGGCCATTACTTGGTGCACTAGCGCAATGCGTTCTGCCAAATTAAACAGTGGTTTTTTACGGGGGCTATCGGCAACAGCAACGATAACCTTGTCAAACAAGTGACTTGCCCGTTCAATTAAATCGCTGTGTCCTAGTGTAATAGGATCAAAAGTACCAGGGTAAACAACCGTTTTCATGGCAACCTCATAGCGGTGAATAGCTTCTAAAAAAACGCATCTTACCCAAAAGCCACAAACCGCTCAAATAACCTTTTCATCGGGTGTACAAACTAAAGTGCACATCGCCGACCTGCTTGTCTTTTTGTAACACCCAATTGCTAGGCAAAGTGATTAATCCTGCTTGCTGTTTTGCCTGTTCCACATAAATTAAAGCGCCTTCAGCTAACCAACCTTTTTCTTCTAAAAGCTGACATGCCGGTTCTAATAAAGGCTCGCCAAAAGGTGGGTCTAAAAACACCAAGTCAAAGGTTTGGGCAGGTTCTGTTTCTAACCAACGCAGCGCATCGGTGTTCACCAAGGTTAGGCGCTTGCCCGCCAAAGGGGTTAATAGTATACCTAATTGCTGGGTTACTTTACTGTCTCTTTCTAAAGCTGTCACCTTTAGAGCGCCGCGGCTTAATGCCTCAACAGCCAGCGCACCACTACCAGTAAAGGCATCTAGGCAGGTTTTTCCAGCAATAGAAAACTGTAACCAGTTAAATAGGGTTTCACGAATTCTGTCTGGCGTTGGCCTTAAACCTTCGGCATGGGGGACAGGCAATTTGCGGCCTCGCCATTCACCACCAATCACCCTAACTTGGCCCACAGCCGCTTGTTTAGTTTTTTTCTGAGGCTTATACATATTCATCTAGCTCGTTTAGCTTATCTTCTACCTTCAAAGGCAGGCAGGTGTGGTAGGATAACCGATTAAATACCCGTTTAAGACACCTTTTATTAAGATACCATTGCCATGCTTGGATTATTTAAACGTAAGAAAAAACAATTAGACACTACACCAGAAGCTACCCCTGTAGCGACACCCGCAACTGCGCCAGAATCCGTGGCAAAAACTGCGCCAGAAAGCCTGCCAACACCACAAAAAACTGATGCAGCCATTACTGAACACTTGCCTAGCCTTGCAACAGAAGCACCCAAACCTGTTGTGCAGCCGGTGCAAGAACCAACACCCCCTAAAAAGGTGGGGCTTTTTGCTCGCCTAAAACAAGGGTTGGCTCGTACTGGTAGCGGTTTAGCCGATTTGTTTTTGGGTTCGCGTAAAATTGATGACGAACTCCTTGAAGAGTTAGAAACCCGCTTACTAATAGCCGATGTTGGTGTTACTGCTACCCGTGAAATTATTGCCAGCCTAACCGACAAAATAGACCGCAAGCAGCTGAAAGATTCTGATGCACTGTTTGTAGCACTAAAAGAAGAGCTAAAAAGACTATTACAGCCCGTTTGCTTGCCTTTAGTTTTAGCTGATAAGCCTTTAAAACCCCAAGTTATTTTAATGGTGGGCGTTAATGGTGTGGGCAAAACCACCACCATTGGTAAGCTAGCTAAACGCTACCAAGCCGAAGGCCGCAAAGTGTTACTAGCTGCAGGCGATACCTTTCGGGCAGCAGCGGTTGAACAATTGCAAATTTGGGGCGAACGTAATGCCGTGCCAGTGATAGCCCAACATACCGGTGCCGACAGCGCCAGCGTGGTGTTCGATGCTTTACAGGCGGCACAAGCGCGTAAAATTGATTTGCTGATAGCCGATACCGCAGGGCGTTTGCACAATAAAAGCAATTTAATGGAAGAGCTGGCTAAGGTGCGTCGTGTACTACAAAAACTTGACCCTGAAGCACCTCATGAGGTGTTATTGGTTTTAGATGCGGCCACTGGGCAAAATGCTCTAGCGCAAGCCCGTGAGTTTAATAAATCTATCCCCATTACTGGCCTAGTTTTAACTAAGCTAGATGGTACGGCCAAAGGCGGTATCGTATTTGCCTTAGCCCGTGAGTTAAATATTCCTGTTAGGTTTATTGGCGTGGGTGAACAGGCTGACGATTTGCGTGACTTTGATGCCGATAGTTTTGTTGATGCGCTCTTAGCAATTGAAACCAAGCCTTAACAGTTGCAACCAACTAATAATAAAATAGTAGGCCAACGGGAGGGCCGATGATTCAGTTTCATAATGTCTTTAAACGCTACGAAAGTGGCCATGAAGCACTACAAAATATTAGCTTTACCTTAAACGAAGGTGAGATGGCTTTTTTAACCGGCCACTCAGGTTCAGGTAAAAGCACCTTGCTTAAGCTTATTATGCGTATGGAAGTGGCGACCCGCGGCCAAGTAAATGTGGATGGAGTTAATCTCAATCACCTAGCCCGTCGCCATGTGCCTTTTTTACGCCGCAAAATTGGCGTGGTTTTTCAAGACCACCAACTCTTGTTTGATAGAAGCGTTTACGACAACGTTGCACTGCCTTTGGTTATCGACGGCATGGAAGCACAAGATATTGGCCGCCGTGTTCGTGCCGCGCTTGATAAAGTGGGCTTGTTATCTAAAGAAAAACTAACCCCCATAATGCTTTCAGGTGGTGAACAGCAACGGGTGGGTATTGCTCGTGCCGTAGTTAATAAGCCGCCCATTCTTCTTGCGGATGAGCCTACCGGTAACCTTGACCCTCAGCTATCGGCAGAAATTATGCAGCTGTTTCGCCAGTTTAATGCGGTGGGCGTCACAGTATTAATCGCTTCGCATGACATAGATTTAATTTCACGTATGGGTATGCGTATGATGGAACTAAGCCAAGGCGGCCTAACAAGAAGTGGGGTAATGGAATGATCAATAAACGCCCACCCTCTAACCGCCCAAGTGGCGCTAGCTTTCCACCGCGTCAGCAACGCGAAACACCACCTAAAAACCCAGCAAAAAAACCACCTAACCGCCTGCGCTCTACCCCTGAACAAAGAAGTAAAGGCGGTAAAGGGGGCGCTAATTTTAGTAAGATAAACACGGCTGATCGAATTAAAGCTTGGCGGCGTCATCACCTAGCCGTTGCACTTGACAGTTTAGCTCGCTTATTAGCCACACCTTTTGGTAGCTTAATGACTTGGGCAGTAATAGCCATTGCCCTTTCTTTACCTGTGGGTCTCTATGTTTTTTTAAATAATGCCCAACTCGTTTCAAGCAATTGGGATGGTAGCGCACAAATATCCCTCTATTTAAAAGAACAGGTAGAAGATAAAGCTGGGCGTAATTTAATGCAAAAATTACAAATGGATACCGATATAGCAGAAACACGCTATTTATCACGTGAACAAACGCTAGCAGAATTTAAAGAGTTTTCAGGTTTTGGTGAAGCTTTAGATTACCTAGACGACAATCCTTTACCACCAGTTATTATTGTTCGCCCTGCCATTTCTGGCGTAACCAGCCAAAAGGCATTAGTAGAACGCTTGCAAGCCTTGCCAGAAGTGGAGGAAGCACAGCTAGATTTAGCTTGGGTAAAGCGCCTTTATCATATTATGCAGCTAGGTCAGCGAACAATTACTGCTTTAGGTGTTCTGTTAAGCTTGGCCGTTCTTCTAGTTATAGGTAACACCATTCGCCTAGCCATTGAAAACCGCCGTCAAGAAATTGTGGTAGTAAAACTTATTGGCGCTACCGATGCTTTTGTGCGACGCCCCTTTCTTTATACTGGAATCTGGTATGGTTTAGGTGGTGGCTTACTTGCTTGGTTATTAATTAATGTATCGCTTTTCTGGCTAGATGCACCAGTGCGTTCTTTAGCTAGTGCTTACGCTAGCGACTTCAGCTTGATAGGTTTAAACTGGCGAGATTCACTATTATTACTAGTTTCTAGTACTCTCTTAGGTTGGTTTGGTGCTTGGATAGCAGTTAGCCGTCACCTAAGTAAAGTAGAGCCTCAATAATCTATTGGCTATAATTTGAGCTTGTCAATAAAAGTTGTTTAAGTAAAATTAGTTTCAGGAACTTATTAGATTTAACAGGGGTCTTAATTGAAGGCCACTTAATAAAAGCTCTTTTTACTTACCAACACTTCTCTGCCAATATTTATTTTTACGGAGATATACATGAGCACCCAACTACAAGTTGCAGGTATTTTATCACCCGGTCGTGATCTTAGTGCTTATATCCAAACGGTTAACACTATTCCCTTGCTTACTGCTGAAGAAGAACAAAGTTTAGGTTACCGCCTACAAGATGAAGGCGACCTAGAAGCAGCTCGTATGCTGGTTATGTCGCATCTGCGCTTTGTAGTCCACATTGCACGTAGCTACCAAGGTTATGGCTTGCCTCAGGGCGACTTAATTCAAGAAGGCAATATTGGCTTGATGAAAGCCGTAAAACGCTTCGATGCCAGCATGGGTGTACGCCTTGTTTCTTTTGCTGTGCATTGGATAAAAGCTGAAATTCACGAGTTTGTATTACGCAACTGGCGCATTGTTAAAGTTGCCACTACTAAAGCCCAGCGTAAATTATTCTTTAATCTGCGTGGCGCTAAAAAAGATTTTGGCTGGCTGAATGTCGAAGAACTAAAAGCCATTGCTAATGATTTGAACGTTAAACCAGAAACAGTGCGTGAAATGGAAGGCCGCCTAGCTTCTATTGATGCGGCCTTTGATGGTTATACTGATGATGACGATGACAGCTATAGCGCAGCACCCGTTAACTTTTTAATGGATAACCGCTACGACCCTGCAAGCCTAGTCGAAGAAGAAAATAGCGAAACGGATGCAAGCACTAAGTTACAGAATGCACTAGCCCAGCTAGACGAACGTAGCCGTGATATTTTGCAGCAGCGCTGGCTTAGTGATAATAAATCCACCCTGCATGACCTAGCGGCTATTTATGGTATTTCTGCGGAACGTATTCGCCAGCTAGAAAAAAATGCCATGAATAAAATCCGCACTAGCCTAGAGGGTGAACTGGTCGCTTAAGCCTTCTTTTTAAAGCTGACTTGCTAACCACTGCTGCAACTGGCCCGCCTGCATAGCACCTGCTTGGCGGGCTATTTCTTTGCCCTCTTTAAACACCAATAAGCTTGGAATACTACGAATAGCAAAGCGCGTGGCTAGCTGTTGATTAGTTTCAGTATTTATTTTCACAAAGCGCCAATGAGCCGATTCTTTAGCCGCCACTTCTGTAAAAATAGGGGTCATCATTTTGCATGGCCCACACCAGCTAGCCCAAAAATCAATAATAACCGGCACATCACTTGCTTCCACTAAGGCCGCAAAATTACTTTCATTTACGTCAATCGGCTTGCCTGTTAACAGTGGCTCTTTGCATTTGCCACACTTAGGCCCATCATTCAAACGCGCCTGCGGAATGCGGTTTAAAGCCTGACAAGAAGGGCAGTTCAGGTGGACTAGATCAGTCATGGGTATCTCCTTAAAATTAGTTATATAAGCGTTACCTTATAATGGGGCTTACAAGCAGGTAAAACAATGCTTAGGTAGAAGTGTAAGGCAAGAAAGGTAAGGTAAAAACAACCTTCAGGGTAAAAATAACCCTGTAATTCTAAGTGAAATCCACCCTATAAAAACATTAACCAACGTAAAATACTGACCCACCCCCTTGGTGTATAGCTTGGCACAAAAATTGATAGGTATAGCCTAGAAGCCTAGGCTAACTATCTAACAGGAGCTAACCACCATGACCACACTAACAACCAATGACTGGACAAAAAACACAACTGACCAGCTAGTTGATCACCTACTAAAAAACTTCCATGAGCGGCACCGTAGCCACCTACCACAATTGATTGAACTGGCAAGAAAGATAGAAGCAGTCCATTCTGACCATATCAATTGCCCTGAAGGACTTACCCAGCTTTTGCAAAGTATGCAACAAGCATTAGAAAGTCACATGATGAAAGAAGAACAGGTGTTGTTTCCCATGTTACGGCAATTACGCTTTAATCAAGCTGCTATGCCTATTAGAGTGATGAAGATGGAACATGAAGAGCACCAACAAGCATTAGAAGAATTAAACCGACTAACCAACTCTTTGTGCTTACCCAGCCATGCTTGTGGAACTTGGCAAAGACTTTATCAAGAATTAGAGCTATTTATTAACGAATTAAACCAGCACATCGAACTAGAAAACACCGTGTTATTTGCAGGTAAAACACTAGACGCTAATATAGGATAGTTTGTATGACATTTTTTTCACTGGGTTTTCGGCCTTTCTTTTTATTAGCAGGTGTGGGTGGTTTTACCATGATGCTACTTTGGATAATTACCTTATCCACAGGCTATAGCTGGCCAGGTGTGGCTAATATTATTACTTGGCATAGGCATGAAATGCTATTTGGTTATACCGGCGCAGTTATAGCCGGTTTTTTACTAACCGCGGTAAGAAATTGGACAGGCAAATCGACACCTGACGGTAAGCCCTTAGCAGCATTAGCAATTGTTTGGATTGCAGCGCGGTTGGTTCCGCTAGTCAGTGAACAACAGCTTCTTTATGTCGCCGTTGATATGCTTTTTTGGGTGGGCTTATTTGCAAGCCTGTGGCACGCATTAATTACTGCAGTGGTTCGTAACCGTATTTTTTTACTCTTGGTTGGCTTGCTAGGAACTGCTGCGGCTTTAAGCCATTGGTCTATTTTAGCGCCGGATAACCAACACCTAAGCTATGTTGGGGCTTACCTTGGCTTAGATATCATACTGATTATTATGCTAGTCATGGGTGGGCGAGTAATTCCCTTCTTTATTCAGCGTGGCTTACAAAAAGCAGAACAAGCCCGTATTCCTTGGCTAGAAAAAGGCTTGCCACCCTTGTTGGTGATTATGCTTGCCACTAATTTATTACTCGCCAATAGCCTTTGGTCAGCACTGATTAACTTTATTTTAGGCTGTTGGTTATTGCCTAACCTATGGCGTTGGCACGATTCAGCCATTTGGCGTAAACCCTTATTGTGGAGCCTTTACTTAGCCTACGCTTGGTTGGTGCTAGGATTGTTCTTGCGCGGTGGCGGTGCGCTGGGTTGGGTAAGCCCTTACCTTGGCATTCATGCGCTAACAGTGGGGGGAATTGGCTTGCTAACCTTAAGCATGATGAGCCGAGTGGCTTTAGGGCATACAGGTAGAGCACTAGAGCCAGCAGGCTTAACTGTTTTAGCCTTGGTGCTAATGATGTTAGCCGCAGTGGTAAGGGTGTTCTTAGCTAGTTCACAAGGCTTGCTTGCTTATCAAATATCAGCAGTGCTCTGGATGTTAGCACTGCTGTTATTTGTCATTGTTTACCTGCCTATTCTTATTAAACCTAGGCCCGATGGTAAAGCAGGTTAAACCTCTTCAGAGTCAGAAAAATAGCGGAAGGTATTACGTCCACTATCTTTAGCACGGTACATAGCAATGTCTGCATTCTTAATCAGCTCATCTGCTGTGTTACCGTCTTTAGGGAAAATAGCTATCCCTATAGAAACACCAATTTGAATTTTATTACCTTCTAGAATAAAAGGTTGCACTAAAGAATTAATAATTTTTTGGGCAACTGTGCCAGAAGCTTCAAGATTAGCAGCATGATCTAGCATAGCCAAAAACTCATCACCACCTAGCCTACCTAAAGTATCCTGTTCTCTAAGCCTTGCTTTTAGTCTTTGCCCCACCGCCTGTAGAAGTAAATCACCCACAGGGTGACCTAGCGTATCGTTTACTTCTTTAAAGTGGTCTAAGTCCATAAATAAGATAGCTAAGCCTTGATTGTTTAGCCTAGCTTTTTCAACTGCTTTTTTAATGCGTCGATTTAATAAGGTACGGTTAGGTAAATCAGTTAACTGGTCATAATGCGCTAAGTAATTAATACGCTCTTCAATGGCTTTACTTTCAGAAATATCATTAAAAATATGAATATAGTTAATAACCTGATCATTCTTATCTAAAAGGGCGCTAATACTTTGTAGCACTGGTAGCATTTCACCGTTTTTATTTTGATACCAAATCTCACCCTGCCAACTATCTTTTACTTCAAGGGATTGCTGAATTTTTAGCTGCAGCTTTTCTATCGCTTTCTTTTTGTAAAATAAGCTTTGTAAATCTTTGCCTAAAACCTCTTCGGCAGGAAAACCTGTAATTTGGCTAAAAGCAGAGTTCACTTTTATTAAGTTCATTTTGGCGTCGGTGACCGCAATTGCTTCACGCGTACCCTCAAAAACACTCGCAACTAGGCGTAACTCTTCAGTTGAATGCTCTAGCTCTTTGGCTTGGTAAGCTAAGCGACGCGTTAAAGGATGTAAGGCTTGGCTGATTGCAAAAATAGCAATCACCAGCATTGAAATAATAGCTAAAAGGGGCCAAAAAATTTGCTGTCGAATAGGAAAATAAAAATTATTAACAGGAATTTCAGCAACCAATGACCAAT
Organism: Pseudomonadaceae bacterium; assembly: GCA_012727935.1. GTDB lineage: Bacteria > Pseudomonadota > Gammaproteobacteria > Pseudomonadales > Halomonadaceae > Marinospirillum. The sequence continues at coordinate 9,030 of JAAYGA010000055.1, forward strand.
CAGACCCCTTTAAAGGCACTAGAAAAATAACATTTTCACACTTACCCTCTGGTCTAACAGCACAATGACCACATTCACTGGCTTTATTTAAATAGGTCATTTTTGTAGTATTTATATCTTTTTCAAGTATTAAATTATTGGTATCTTCGACGTAAGTTAAGCGTTGTTTACTTGCTAGGTGAACTAAATAAGTTTTGGCCTGCTCATCTAATTGAATTTTGTCATTTAACACTTCAAGCAAACTTAAATTACTAAAGTAAAGTATATCCTGTCCAATAACCTTACCCTGCTTAGAAAATATACTGGCTTGAACCTGCACTACAGGAATATTATTTAATTCTATAAGAGTATAAGTAGGTACATGACTACTAGCAGTATTGTTTGTAAGAGGCTGATTAGTTATTTCTGGTAAGACTGGCGTTTGACCAATTTTCACCAACACTTCACCTTTAGAACCTAAACGAATAAGACCTAAAAGCTCACTAGATAAACGCATAGCATCTTTAAGCCTAGGTTCAGAATAGGCAGAAAGGTCTTCAAGCGATATTTGACCTTCAGTATACCTTTCTAAGCGCAGGCGTATTTCAGTTCTGCCAGTAAACTGACGAGCAAGGTCTTGGTATTTCTCTAACATATTATTCAGCACACTAGCTTGGCCCTGAACAGTCGTTAAGGTGATTTGTTCTAGGTTAGAACGTGCTGAAAAGTAGAAGGGAACACTAGTACTTAGGCTAGCAACTAAACCTGTAGTTAATACGCCCAATAAGGCTATCAATAAAATACGCTTGCGAATTAAAGCTATCCGACTTGCTTCTTGAGTAAATTTCATAGCATCTCTTGGCTGCAAAATAACAGCTAAATTATTTTAATTACTCGATTCTAATGGATATTAGAGTATTTGATAAGCAAAACAGACGCGCACACTTCACGGAAACATCTTGTAACAGTAACTAAGTGTTGACGGGAAGAAAAACAGCTTTATAATACACTCCTTGTTTGGAGCTAGCATTTGCTACTTAAACGTTTCAAATTAGCCGGTGTGGTGAAATTGGTATACACGACGGATTCAAAATCCGTTGCCGCAAGGCGTAGCGGTTCAAGTCCGCTCACCGGTACCATTCTGTATTTAGCTTGCTTTGTGTAAGCTAGCAATTCAATTGCTATACTAGCCTGAGTTTCCTCCTTTAATTTTGGAGTTGTTATGCTCAGTCTTTTATCGCCTGCTAAATCTTTAGATTTTGAAACCCCTGCTACCAGCCAAATTTCTACCCAGCCTATTTTTCAGCAAGAAGCCTTAGCGTTAGTTGAGCAGCTTCGTCTGCTTGCACCTCAAGAACTTTGTCAGCTAATGAAAATAAGCGATAAGTTAGGCAGTTTAAATGCTGCTCGTTTTCAGGAATGGCAACTACCCTTTACTAACGAAAATGCTAAGGCTGCCCTATTAGCTTTTACGGGGGATGTTTATACAGGGCTAGATGCAACAAGCCTTGATGATTCATCACTGGAGTTTGCACAAAACCACCTAGCTATCTTGTCTGGGCTTTATGGTTTACTTAAGCCGATGGATTTAATTCAAGCCTACCGATTAGAAATGGGCACTAGGTTTGCTAATAAGCGTGGTAAAGACCTGTACAGCATTTGGCAGCCACTGGTTACCGCGGAAATAAAAAAGCGTCTAGCAGAGCAAGACACGCCCGTACTTATTAACCTTGCTTCACAAGAATATTTTAAGTCGGTTATTACCAAGCAGCTAAATCAACCTATTATTACGCCTGTTTTTAAAGACTGGAAAAATGATCAATATAAAATTATTAGCTTCTATGCCAAAAAAGCACGCGGATTAATGACTCGGTTTATTTTGCAAAATAAAATTGATCGGCCAGAAGGCTTAAAAGACTTTGATTTGGAAGGCTATCACTTTAATAAAGCAATGAGTGAAGGCAATAGCTGGGTCTTTACACGTAAAGTTAGTTAGAAATTAAAAAAGGCACTCTTAATGGAGTGCCTTTATAGCGAGTTTAAGCTGATTTTTAAGATTAACTTTCAACTTGCTCAATACCCTGAATAAGCCAAGGCGCATTTTCTTGGTTCATATCACGAATTAAATGCCAAATTTCACAAAAACGTGAGTCGGTAGGCTCACCTTCATTAATAACACCATGAAACATAATCGCTAGTTCTACAATTTTGCTGGGTAATTGCTGAATAGTGGTTACTTCAACGGCTAGTTTATGAACCTGTGTTTCTACATGATTAACTTGAGTGGCTCTTTCTTCTTGTAAGAATTTATAAAGCTGAGGGGTAACGTATTCTTTAATTGTAGAAAGGTCATTAGCATCCCAAGCTTTTTGTAGGTCTAAAAAGTGGCTACGTGCACCTTCTAAAAAAGTCTTTTCATCAAACCAAGTAGGTGTGCCATAAATAATACCTGAATCCTCAGCAGCTTCCGCTTTAGGCGTTACATTGCTTGAAGTAGCATTCAAAGGCTGATTAAAGGGCTGCTGTTGAATATCATCTAAAGTATTGCGTGTAAAGCCGCTCATAGCAGACTGTGGTTCACTTTCAGCCTGCTGCTTACGACGACTACGGATAAAGTAAATTAACCCACCAGCCACCACAGCAATTAAAATAATATCAAAAATTTGAAGGCCTTCAAATGCACCGCCCATAAAGAGGGCTGCCAATAAGCCACCAGCTGCTAAACCCATTAGCATACCACCTAAACCACGGCCACTTGTAGCGGCAGGTGAGTTTGCTGGTGCTTGTTTATTTGCTGCCTGTGCAGGTGCTTTAGGAGGCGATGCTTGCCTAGAAAAAGTACCTTTAGAGCCACCACCTCCAAACCTCCGAGCATCGGCTTCACCCGTACCTAATACCAAAAGAAATATAAAACTTGTAAAAAAAACGACTAGTCGTGTCACTTAGCAACTCCCAATATAGACAACAGCCTGATTGCTGGATTCAAAAATTTGGATAAGGTAAGGTAAGCTAACAGAGAGTGAGGCAACTTACCGCATTAGACTCAAGTCTAACAATAATACCCCAAGAGAGGGAATTTAACATGCTACTAAAATCATTGAATAGCTTTTTATTAGTAATTGATATTCAAAGCCGTCTAGCACCAGCAATAGACAAGGGTTCATCAGTCATTAACAACAGTTGCTGGCTTATGGAGATTGCTAAAGAACTTTATGTGCCTGTAATAGCCACAGAACAATACCCACAGGGTATAGGTGAAAGTGTTCCACCCATTAAAGAACGATTAGAAGCTAAGAATATTTTACAAAAAATGCATTTTAGTGCATTGAAAGAACCTGAAATTAAGCAACGTTTAGCAGAATTAAACCGTAAGCAGGTCGTTATTGTTGGTACTGAAGCTCACGTCTGTGTTTTTCAAACAGCAGCTGATTTATTAGAGGCAGGTTATCAGGTTTATTTAGTTGAAGAAGCTGTGGGTTCACGTAAAGCACAAGATAAAAAACTAGCACTAAAACGCCTTAAGCAGATGGGCGCACAAATAGTATGTAAAGAAATGGTCGCCTTTGAGTGGTTAGAAAAATCAGGTACTGATACTTTTCGTAAAGTAGTTAAAGAATGGATTAAGTGATTTTCGTTTTTAACTAAAAGCAAAGAATGTATTTAAAGCCCATGATTATTGAACTGACCCCTGAAAGTTGGACACCCAATTTCTCAGGGGTTTTTCATGTCTAAATTTAGTCCAGAGTTTAAACTGAACAGTGTGAAGCTGTATTTGCAAGAAAAAAGAAGCCTAAGCTTCTTTA
>JAAYGA010000056.1 GCA_012727935.1 Pseudomonadaceae bacterium
GCGTTGGATATCACGGCTAGGGTCACGGGCAACAAGGTTAAATTCTTTAAGTGTGGCTGCATCTTGTCCCCATAACTCCCACAAACCTTTTTCAGGGTCGCTAAGTTGTGCAGCATCTAGCTTGGGTAAACGGCAGGGGGTGTAATCAAGTTTTTCAAGCTGATTAGTTAATATAAATGTTTCTGGTTTTAAGTAATTAACGGCTGATTCATTAGTTGAATTAACTTCTGCTAGGTATTCACCCTTGCTAATAAAGCCTACTATTAACTCATCATAAGAAAAGTTTTTTTGAGGTTTAGGTGGTGAAAATTTTTTATTACTAGGAGTCACTAAACACCAGCCACCTGTAATTAACTCTAATAATAGTTGAGTATTATCATTACTTACCCAAGCTGAATTGCAAGAAAAAATATAGCCATCCCAATTCGGATGGGTATCCCAGTGGCCCTCATCCACATGGCACTGACCACTAGTGGTTAACCAACCATTGTAATTATCTTTGACCAAGCGAAAAGGTGTGGCAGTACGGTGTGGGTTACCACTGGCCAGAGCAAAAGCTTTAAGTTGCTCTGGGCTAGGTAATTGCCAGTTATTTAAACCTACCCATTTGCCTTGCTTTACAAACTCAATACCTTCTTCAAGGGTATATAAATCATCACCATCACCATCAAAATGCCATAGTAGTTTGGTTTGCGTGTGCAGGGTGGCTAGGTTTTTATCATCTTTTTCTTCTCTTAAATAAAGAAAAGGGTGTTCTTTTAAAAAGGTTTCTAAGGCACTCGCCGGCGGGTAGATGGCGAGCGTTTTACTGTCTAGCAGGCCAGTTATTTCTTCTTTTCCATCGGCACTTTTTTTAACAACTTGCCAAAAAGCTTGTTGGTCTAGCTGTGCTTTAAAAGCGGCTAGGTTAGTGTCATCTTGCTGCTTTAAATTGAAGCGATCTTGTGGATTGGTGGTTTTCATAACGCCTTCTTAAATCAATTAATTTTAGTGGTGTTAGCCTAATTGCAGCTTTTGTAGTTGGCTATTTTCTAGCTCATCTACTTGGCTGGTAGCCGTGTATTCAAGCTGGTTGGGGGCAGTAATTCGCACATACAGCCTTGCGCCCGTGGCAGGCGCAACTGGAAAGGCTAAAGAGTGCATGGTTAGTTCTGGGTCGCCCAAGGCTAAGCCGGTTGCGGCTCTTGGGCTGGTGCTAGTCAACAAGTTAAAAACACTGGCTTGCAAAGGGCCAAGATCAAACCATTCTCCATAAGCGGCTTGGGGTTCAATAATGGGCTTAAAAACATTGCGGCGCATTCGTCCCACATACCAACTAAAAGGGGCTTGTCCACCCTGTTGCTCGACTAGCTTATTTAATAACAGGGTGTTTTTTCCTGGCGATACTTGCAACAAACCCAAAGCAACGCCTGTTTTTGCGGTGGGTGCGTGAGGCTTGCTTTCATCGAGCGGTAGGGGTGGGTAAATAATAATCTCTGGGGTTGAATCACCAAAGGCTTGGCTACAAAGTGTTTGCCATTCTTTAGCTTCGATATTGCAGAGGGCTTGAATATGGCGAGAGTGGTTGCCATTACCTGCTAGTAAAAAGTGAATAGGGCCAGCGGCTTGCTTGTTTGTTAGTTTGCTGATTACTCTGGCTAGTTCAGCTAAAAAAGCTTGTACA
>JAAYGA010000057.1 GCA_012727935.1 Pseudomonadaceae bacterium
AAGGATGGGCATTTTATGGTTAGTAAAACCAATGAGCAAGCACTAGAAGCAAGCATTGAAAAAGCCTTAACCGGTAGCTGTATTGAATCCAAAGACGATTTGTCTGATGTTGCTGCGGGTATTTATGCTGGTTCACACCTAGGTTATTTTGCAGGTTCTGCTAAAAATTTTAATAAACAGTATGCCATTGATGAACACTACTTTTGGCAGTTTTTAGAAAACACCCAAGAACATGAACTGGCTAAATTAAAACGTAACAATCCAAATGATTGGCAACCTAAAATACTAGAACGCTTCGACCGACTGATTAAAAAATACGGCGTTTTACACCTCTTAAAAAAGGGTTTAAGCGTAGACGATGCCCACCTACACTTAATGTACCCAGCACCCTTGGCTAGTAGTAGCGATAAGGTACAGCAGAACTTCTCTGAAAATATTTTTAGCTGCACACGGCAAGTGAATTACTCGCAAGCTAATCCTCTGCAAGAAATAGATCTAGTACTATTTATTAATGGCATTGCCCTAATCACCCTAGAATTAAAAAACGCTTGGACAGGGCAAACGGCAAAATTCCACGGTCAAAAGCAATACTGTGAAGATAGAGACCCAACTCAGCCACTATTAATGTTTGGGCGCTGCCTAGTACACATGGCTGTAGATACTGATGAAGTGTATATGACCACTAAACTGGCAGGCAGTAAGACATTTTTTCTGCCATTTAACAAAGGACATAATCACGGTAAAGGCAATCCACCCAACACAGCCAGTTTAAGTAAAACAGGAATAGGTGGACACAAAACAGCTTATTTATGGCAAGAAATATTCACCAAAGAAAGCCTAGCCAATATCATTCAGCACTTTGTACGCTTAGATGGCAGCAGCAAAGACCCACTTAGTAAACGAACGCTGTTTTTTCCACGCTATCAACAACTGGATGTAGTACGAAAAATTGTTGCACATGCAGCAAGCCAAGGTGTTGGGCATTCTTATTTAATTCAACACTCTGCTGGTTCAGGTAAATCTAATTCCATTACTTGGGCGGCTTATCAGTTAATAGAAACCTACCCAGAAAATGAAGCTGCTGCCGCTGGCCGCCCGCTTGATGAACCGATGTTTGATTCAGTTATAGTCGTGACCGACCGCCGGTTATTAGATAAGCAACTACGTGACAACATTAAAGATTTTTCTGAAGTTAAAAATATTATTGCACCTGCGCTTAAATCATCGCAGTTAAAGACAGCGCTTGAAACCGGCAAGAAAATCATCATCACTACGATTCAAAAGTTCCCATTTATTATTGATGGTATTGCAGATTTAAGCGATAAGCGTTTTGCGGTAATTATTGATGAGGCGCACGGCTCTCAAGATGGCGATGCCCACGGCAAGATGAACAGTGCCATGGGAATGGCTGAGTTAGAAGAATTTGAAGATGCACAGGATAAAGTTTTACAGGCGATGCAGGCACGTAAAATGCGCGGTAACGCATCCTATTTAGCATTTACTGCAACACCTAAAAACAGCACCTTAGAAAAGTTTGGTGAGAAGCAACCAGATGGCAGCTTTAAGCCATTTCACCTTTATTCAATGAAACAAGCCATTGAAGAGGGGTTTATTCTTGATGTATTAGCTAACTACACCACTTACAAAAGTTTTTATGAAATTGAAAAATCTATAGCTGAAAACCCTGCTTTTGATACTAAAAAAGCTCAGAAAAAACTACGTGCTTATGTTGAAACCAGCCAGCAAACCATTAACACCAAAGCCGAGGTAATGCTTGAACATTTTATTCCCCAAGTGGTGAATACTAAAAAATTAAAAGGCAAGGCTAAGGGAATGGTTATTACCCGAAACATAGAAACAACCATTCGTTACTACCGTGCCATCTCAGCCATTTTAGAAGCACAAGGCAATCCCTTTAAGGTACTGATTGCTTTTTCAGGTACTAAAGAAGTAGACGGAATTGAGTACACAGAAGCTGATATGAATGGTTTTTCTGAAGCCGATACCGCTAAAAAGTTTGATGAAGATGAATACCGTTTGTTGATTGTGGCGAATAAGTATTTAACAGGCTTTGATCAGCCTAAACTTTGCACCATGTATGTAGATAAAAAATTGGCGGGGGTTTTATGTGTGCAGGCTTTATCACGTTTAAATCGCAGCGCACCTAAGT
>JAAYGA010000007.1 GCA_012727935.1 Pseudomonadaceae bacterium
CTGATATTCACTTTGAACCTTTTGAATACAGCTACCGCATTCGCAGCCGAATTGATGGTATTTTACACGAAATAACTCGCCCACCCTTGTCGTTACGCAGCAGGTTAGCAGCGCGTATTAAGGTTATGGCGCGCATGAACATTTCTGAACGCCGCCTGCCGCAAGATGGCAGTATTAAATTAAAAATTTCTAAAACACGCAGCCTCGACTTTCGTGTTAACAGCCTGCCCACCCTTTGGGGCGAAAAAATAGTCTTAAGAATTTTAGATGCCAGCAGTGCCAAACTAGGTATAGAAGAATTGGGGTTTGAACCTGAACAAAAAGCTTTATATGAAGAAGCCCTAGCCAACCCACAAGGTTTAATTTTAGTAACCGGCCCCACTGGTAGTGGTAAAACCGTTACTCTTTACACCGGCTTAAATATTTTAAACAAGCCACAAGCCAACATTTCCAGTGTCGAAGACCCCGTTGAAATTAATATGGAAGGCGTTAATCAGGTGAATGTTAACCCCAAGGTAGGGTTAGATTTTGCTACTGCCTTACGGGCTTTTTTACGCCAAGACCCCGATGTTATTATGGTGGGCGAAATAAGGGATTTAGAAACAGCAGAAATTGCTATTAAAGCAGCACAAACAGGCCATCTGGTACTTTCTACTTTACACACTAACTCAGCAGCAGCCACAATTAACCGTCTATTTAACATGGGCATTCCTACCTACAACTTAGCTTCTTCTTTACAATTAATTATTGCCCAACGCCTAGCTAGAAAGCTTTGTTCTAAATGCAAATCTGCCTGTAATACCTCTAAACCTATTTTATTAAAGCTGGGCTTTACAGAACAAGAACTAGCTGAACACACCTTATATAAAGCTGTAGGTTGCAATCAATGTACGGCTGGCTATAAAGGGCGTACAGGAATTTATGAAGTAGTCAAAATCACCCATGAACTGTCTGATTTAATTATGCAAGGCGCAAGTGTGCATGAAATAGACGCTAAAGCTCGTGAACAAGGGTTTCCAGATTTACGCATGTCTGGGCGAAAAAAAGCTTTAGCTGGCTTCATAAGTATTGATGAACTCACTCGCGTGACTATGGAATAAAAACTAAGGAATAGATAACTAAACAATGAAAAATAGAATTAATAAAGTCCATTCCTTTAAATGGGAAGGTGTTAACGCTAGGCGTGAAAAAGTTAAAGGTGAAATGGATGCCAGTGACATTAATTTAGTACGCGCTAAATTAAGAGAGCAAGGTATTAACCCTAAACGTGTAAGAAAAAAATCTTCGTTCAGCTTTAATTTTGGCGATAAAATCACTCCGCGAGATATCACGCTTTTCTCTCGCCAGTTAGCCACCATGATTAAAGCTGGCGTACCAGTAGTTCAAGCTTTTTCAATTACTATTGAAGGGCAAACTAAAAAAAATATGCGTAATTTACTTATTGACCTACGCGACCAAATATCTGCCGGTACACCTGTGGCTCAAGCTTTACGTCGTCACCCCAAAGTATTTGATGAGCTGTTTTGTAGCCTGGTAGAAGCAGGAGAAAACTCAGGTACTTTAGAAACCATGCTAGAACGAGTTGCCATTTATAAAGAACGCATGGAAACCTTAAAAAATAAAATCAAAAAAGCCCTTTATTACCCTATCTTTGTATTACTAATCGGTATGGGGGTTTCTGCTTTACTACTGATTAAAGTTGTACCAGAATTTGAAAAAATGTTTGCAGGCTTTGGTGCAGAATTACCAGCTTTTACTCAGTTAGTGGTTAATATGTCGCGCTTTATGCAAGCATGGTGGTATCTGCTTCTAGCTACTCTGATCGCAATAATTTACATTATTTTAGTAATGAAAAAACGTTCACCATCATTTGAATTGTATCTAAGTCACCTAGCATTACGCCTTCCGGTTATTGGGCAACTCCTACATAAATCTGCGGTAGCGCGTTTTTCTCGTACTTTATCAACATCCTTTGCTGCGGGTGTTACGCTGGTTGATTCTTTGGAATCGGCAGGTAAATCTGCTGGCAATAGAGTTTATAACAAGCACGTACAGCAAATACGCGAAGATGTTTCAACGGGGCAACAACTCAATTTTGCTATGCGTAATGGTCGGCTTTTTCCAACCATGGTTAACCAAATGGTCGCCATAGGTGAAGAATCAGGTGCATTAGATACCATGCTAGCTAAGGTAGCGGACTTTTACGAAGAAGAAGTAGAAGCCTTAGTGGATACTATGACTAGCCTTTTAGAACCCTTAGTTATAGTCGTGTTAGGGATTATTGTGGGTAGTTTAGTTATTGCTATGTACCTACCCATTTTCCAAATGGGCGATATTTTGTGAACTTTAATTTAGCCGTTGATTTTAATCTTTGGCCTACTGGTTTATGGCTGGCTTTTGTTACCTTGCTTGGGTTAGTGGTGGCTAGCTTTATTAATGTGGTTATTTATCGCTTACCACTCATTTTACGCCATGAATGGGGTGAAGCAGACTCACCCGAAGTTTCGCTAAGCTGGCCAGCTTCTCACTGCCCCAAGTGTAAAAATCCTTTACGCTGGTGGCATAATTTACCTTTAATAAGTTGGCTGGTTTTGAAAGGTGCCTGTGTTAGCTGCAAGGTAAAAATACCCTTGCAATACCCTTTGGTTGAATTAACCGGTGGTTTATTAGCCTTACTGATTGCTTGGCGCTTTGGCGCTAATTTAAGCAGCTTAGTCTATTTAGGTTTTGCTTTAAGCCTTCTTGCCTTGGCGGTGATAGATGCACAAACCCAGCTTTTACCCGATAAAATTACCCTGCCGCTAGTTTGGACAGGGCTAACTTGGCATTGGCTTTTTTCTTCTAATGCTATGTTTAACCAAGCCTTTTTAGGTGCTTTGCTGGGCTATTTATCTTTATGGAGTTTATTTTGGGTCTTTAAGCTATTAACTGGCCGCGAAGGCATGGGTTATGGCGACTTTAAACTGCTTGCCGCTATTGGTGCTTGGTTAGGTGCGCCTGCTTTAGTGCCGGTGGTTATGCTGGCTTCTATTTCTGGCTTATTGGTGGCACTAGTTTTAAAGCTTAACACTCAATGGCAAGGGCAGGCTTTACCCTTTGGCCCGCACCTAGTAATTGGCTGTTTAGTGTTATTAATCGGCGGGCAAGAATTAGCAGGCTGGTTGGGGTTAGGTGCTTGGTTAGAGATTACTAGTTGGGCGTTTTAACCCTTCTTTTTGTCTGAGTTAAGGTTGGCGTAAGCTTTGCATTGCAAACTAGGCATTCAATCCTACCTATCATTAAAAGGTATCGGCCTATGCCTACTAAGCGAACCAGCTTTAACCTAGCTTTACTGCTAATTATTCAACTTGTTTTTTGGCAAGTAGGAACAAGTTACGATCACTTTCTAACCCTAAGTGGCTACCTAGCCATAAATTTTATGTCGCTCACTCTGCTACTCGCTACTCGCCCAGCTTGGCTAGAAACACCTTTGAGTGGTTTGGATAGTATTTACCAGCTACATAAATGGACTGGAATATTGGCGGTTATTTTTGCCCTAAGTCATTGGTTAATCGAAATGTGGGACGATGAGCTGAAGGTTATCTTGGGTAGAGATCGCAGTCAAAAAGAAGGTAAATTTTCTGGTTGGCTAGATACTTTTCAAGATACTGCAGAAGACTTAGGCGAGCCTGGGTTGTATATTTTATTGTTTTTAGTGGCTATTACACTGCTTCGCTTAATTCCCTACCACTATTGGCGTTACTTACATAAGGCAATGCCTTTAATTTACCTAACACTTGCCGCTCATGCCTTGTTATTAGCACCACCTAGCTGGTGGCAACAATCAACTGGCTGGCTAATGGCTTTATTAATGTTGGGCGGATTATTTGGATCTCTTCAATCTTTAACTGGCAGTATAGGTAAAAATCGCCGTTACCAAGGCATAATAAAAAGCGTTGAATCATTTTCTAACCAAGTTACCCAGGTGGTGTGTGATCTTGGTAAACAGTGGCCTGGGCATCAAGCAGGTCAGTTTGCACTTGTTACTTTTAATAAGTTTGAAGGTGCTCACCCTTTTACTTTATCTAATGCTGCTGGGGTTGATGGCCAACTAAGCTTTCAAATTAAAGCCTTAGGTGACTTTACCCGTAAAATTCCACAGCAATTATTAAGTGGCCAGCCAGTAGTAATCGAAGGGCCTTATGGTCGATTTAATCCTGCCAAGGGTAGAAAAAAAGCTCAGCAAATTTGGATTGCCGGCGGTATAGGTATTACACCTTTTTTAGCAGCCTTAGAAAGCCATTCCAAACATCCTGAACGCTATAAGACAGCAATCAATTTGTACTATTGCACTTCAGCTGCTGAGACAGATCCTTTGGTTGCACGCTTAAAACAGCTGGTTGAAAGTACTCCAGACATTAGCTTGCATATTTATGATAGCCAACAAGGGCAGCGTTTAACTGCTGATCAGCTAGCGATTACTTCTAAGCAAGTCGATATCTGGTTCTGTGGGCCAAATGGCTTAGCTAAGGCTTTACTAAGTGGTTTAAAAAAGCAGCCAGTTTCCCTGCGCTTTCATCAAGAGCTATTTGAATTTAGATAAAGTGGAACGTTAAAAAATCAATCTAAAACCCAGTGTTTTAAACCCGTAGCCCCTAAAAAGCTACGGGTATTAGCAGCTTGCAGTAGGGCTAGACTAGCCACTAGCCCTGCTTGCACACAACTCGGTGCAGCGACACTAACCGATCTTAAAGCTTGTTCTACTGGCCAGCCTGTTAAAGGGTTTAAAAGGTGACTGTAGCGTTTACCGTTTTTTAGTAAAAAACGACGGCTATCGCCAGAAGTAGCCAGCCCTCCACGCGAAACCTGTAATAATAAACTGGCAGTATTTTCTACCGCTAAAGATTCCACACCTACTCGCCAAGGTTTATCTTTTGTCAGCGGCCCACTACACGCTAAATCACCGCCTAAATTAACTAACAAGCCAGGCCATTTATTGCCTTCTGTAGCAAAGTTTTGTTTTATTTTTTCTAGCAGCTGTAAGCCTGTACCTAGTGCCCGATCAGCTGCGTATTCTTTACCTATACCACCAAAATCCAATTCCATTCCTTCGGGTAAGGTCAGCCAGCCACCTTTAATTTCTCCACGGGCATTGGAAGGAGCTGACTGCCAGCTAAGTTTTTGCCAACCAATAAAAGGCAAGAGTGCATCAATCTCTGATTGATCCGGCAACCGATCACTGCCATCAAAAACCCAAACTTTGCGTAATAGGCCAGAAGTTAAATCAAATAGACCGTCAGATAAATGCCAAGCTTGCTCAGCAAAATTGAGCAAGCGAGCTGTTTCAGCATTAACCTGCTGCTTTTTGCCAGAAGATGCATGAAGATCACTAAATAAGTTATTGCCAGAATAACGGCTGTAGGCATCTTCAATACGCCAGACTTCAGCCGCCATTTGTTCTGCTAAATAAACCGCTAAAGTTTTTTGAGATTCAGGCAAGGCCAACAAAATTTCGCAGGGGCTTGCCATAGCTTTAAAGCTTGCCATAAAAAAACCGCCCTGCCAGTTGCAGGTTACTTGCCTGATTGCTTGCATTAGAACTTATAGCCAAGAATCATCATCACTGCCGTAGTTTTAGGTAAATCACTGCCCGAAGCCGGTGTTACTGCTGAGCTAAAGTTGCTAGAGGTTTGTTGATATAAAGACAAGCGCGTGTAAATTTCTTGTTTATCTGTCAGTTGATAGCCGTAACGTAACCCTAGCGTCCAAGCGTCAAAACCACCTAGCCGGTAATCGGCTGTTAGCTCTTGGGTACCTGCACTCAGCTGTTGAGAGGTAGCATAGGGCTGATAAAAGTCCACTGCCGCTTGAGTATACCAACGCAGCTGAGGCTCAAGGTAATGCTGCCCTAAATCCCAACGGTATTTCATTTCTAGGGTGTGGGAGCTCATGCCCCAATCATCAAACTGATAACGATAACTTAAATCAACCACATCACCGCCAGCTAGCTGGTGGCGAGTCTGCCAAAAAAGCGCCTGTTTAGTACGGCTATCAGGTCGTGCTTCATAACGATAACCCTGTAAATTACCACCAGCCTGATCAAAAACACTCACTAGTTTATAAGGGTCAGTTAGGTAACCATCGCTTAAATTTAAGCTGTAGTTGAACTGCATAATGGTACTACGGTTAATAACCTGAGTTACACCCAAGAGCAAGTCAGTCACAGTTTTATCGTCATCACCACCAACACGGCTAGCAGCAAAGTCATTATCAAAATCACTGCTGCCCCACACAGCCATTGGACTTAAACCAGCCGGAATACCACCTTCTGGGCTAATGGTATCTAAAGACAAACCACCCGCCAGCGTTAAAGTGGTGTTTTTTTTGGTTAAGGTAACGCGACACGCTAGCATTACCACCCATAGAAAGGTAATCATGCTCGGTAGAAAAATGACCACCCACAGAATAAGCCCAATCACGACCTAGGGGTGCAGACCACTGGGCAGAGGTAGCAATACGGGTATCACGAAAACTATCATCCAGCGGCAATTCCCCTGCAGCAGCACTGTATTGACCTTCGCCTGAGGGACGAGTAAAAGTTTGTGGTTGGTCGCTAGTAAAAGCGCCATTGGGTGAAGCACCAGTGAGCGTGTCTAGCGCCAGCTTTAAATTAAGCTTTGTTTCGCTATCAAAGTTACGAGTTGCACTTATAACAGGCTCAATAGCTTGTACCCGACTGTCGCTTTCAGCATAAAGCAACACTGCTGCATCAAAATCCCATTTTTCTAGCTCGCCAGCTTGCACCTGATTTGGCATACCCTGAAGGAGTGCACAGCCTATTGCAGCCAGTGTTCCGCCCAACTTACTTGCGTTTAACGCTGAATCTTTTTTTCTTAATTCGCTCATGCTCTGCTCCTAGTTGCAACCACAACCGCCGCCGCCAAAACTACGACCACCACTGCTGCCTTCTTTACTGAAATAAATATGATCATCTAATCCAGCTTCTACAGGTTCATTAATTAGTTGCATTTTTGGCTGGGCTAACAGGTCACGCTCCCAAGGCTTAACACCCCAGTTAGAGCAACCCGCTAAAAACAATAAAATAAGCAACCCTAAACTTACTTGTGCTAGCCTTTTTTTATTCATGGTGTGTCTCCTTATTCAGCCAGTAATTGTTGAATGCTAGCTTCGTATTCTTTTACTCTGCTGGCATGAAATCCGGTGTGGGTGGCGCGTAACCGCCCCTCACGGTCTAGCAAATAACTAGAGGGCATACCTATCAAGCCATAGGCTTCTGGCAAAAATGCTTTACTGTCTTGTAACAGTGTAAAATTTGCTGGCACCTGCTTAAGAAAGGTCTCTGCCTCTTTAGGCTGCTGATCTAAATTAATACCTACCACAACCAATCCTTGTGTCGCATATTTTTCTTGCACGCTATTCATCCAAGGAAAAGACTCACGGCAAGGCCCACACCAAGAAGCCCAGAAATCAACCAGCACCACCTTGCCTTTAAAATCAGCCAAAGCCATTTCACCACCTTTCATATCAGGCAGACGCTGATTGAGTAGCGGTGCTTTTTGTGACTGTGTAATGGGTACTAGCTCTGTTGCTTTAGCTGAAGGAATAAAACTCACGGCTGTTATTCCTAACATTAAAGCCGCAGCGGCAAACCAAGGTGTTAAACCTTTGGGTGTTATTAATGACTGTTCTCTTGTCATGCTACTTGGCTCCTGACTAGTTTTAGTCCTGTCATTCTTTCAGCCCTAACTTAAGATTTTCTTAAGTGCGCCTTAAGCTAGCCTTAATTTTTGTGCTTCAGGCTAGTGGTCTATTATTTAGTGATTAGGAATCAAAAAATGAAACACTCTACTCTGCTGTTATTGCTAACCTCGCTGCTTAGCAGTGGTTTTTTACAGGCTGCTGTAGATTTTTTGCCTGCTAACCAAGCTTTCAAAACCAGTGTGGTGCTTGAAAACCAGCAGTTATTAGCTCATTGGGAAATTGCTGAAGGTTATTATTTGTATCAGTCTCGAACTAGTCTTCAAGCTAATGGACAAGCTTTGCAGCCCAATTTTTTATCACAAGCAACAACAAAAAATGATCCAAACTTTGGGCTAGTAAACGTTTTTTATAAAAGCTTAGAGCTAACTGTTAGCCCTAAATTACCAGCGAGCCCAATTCAGGTAGAGCTAAGCTGGCAAGGTTGTGCAGAAGCAGGTTTATGTTATCCACCCCGCACTGAAACTTTCCAACTGCAATGGCCTGGTAATACGGCTACTACCTTAGTGACTGAACAAATTATTAAGCCTAGCTCTTCACCTAAAGGCACAAACGAAGATGCCGGAGCTTTAGCGACCTTGTTAGAATCTTCTGGGCTGATGTGGATAATTGGTACTTTTTTTGTATTGGGGCTGGGACTTACCTTCACTCCCTGCGTGCTGCCCATGTTGCCTATTTTGGCTGGGGCTATTGCTGGACAAGGGCAAAATATCAGTACCAGTAAGGGGTTAGGCTTGTCACTGGCGTATGTACTGGGTATGGCAACTACCTATACCGCGGCTGGAGTGCTGGTTGGTTATTTTGGTGCCAGTATGAACTTACAAACAGCCATGCAAAACCCCATTGCCCTTAGTGTATTTGCGCTTATTTTTGCACTCTTATCTTTGGCCATGTTTGGTTTTTATGAATTACAGCTACCTGCTTTTCTTAGAGATAAACTAAACAACCTAGGTAATAAGCCTAATCAGCAAGCATCAACGTCTGGTTTAAGCCGCTATGCAGGGCTTGCCCTATTAGGTTTTATTTCCGCCTTAGTCGTCTCGCCTTGTGTATCAGCACCTTTGGCAGGCGCACTTATTTATATTAGTGGCACGGGTGATGCACTTTTAGGAGGTGCAGCCTTATTTGCTCTTAGCCTGGGCATGGGTGTACCGCTACTGCTTGTCGGTGCTGGGGGTGGACGCTTATTACCCCGTGCTGGCGTGTGGATGCTTGCGGTAAAGAATTTTTTTGGTGTTCTTCTGCTGGCATTAGCTATTAGCCTGCTAGCATTAGTTTAACCCTGTGGGGTTTACTAGCACTGGTGTATGCCGTTCATTTAGGCAGTGGTGAAATTAAAACAGGTTGGCAAAAAACTCGCCGTGGGTTAGCAGCCGCCTTAGCTATTTACGCTGTAGCTTTATTAGTGGGCGCTTTGGCAGGGCAAGATGATCCTTTACAGCCCTTGGCTGGTTTAATGGGTAAAAGCAGCCTTGTTACTGTTGCAGGTGAACAACAAACCTTATTTACAAAAACTGACAGCGTAAAACAACTAAAACAACAGCTGCTGCTGGCTAAAAACCAATCTCTGCCTGTGGTGTTAGACTTTTACGCTGACTGGTGTGCTAGTTGTAAAGTAATGGAGAAGCAGGTTTTTAACCAAATAAACCCACAAAACTTTGTTAACCAGCTGGTGTTTTTGCAGTTGGATCTAACTAAAAACACGCCTGAACAAAGTGCTTTATTAGAGGAGTATCAGTTATTTGGTCCACCTGCTCTACTTTATTTTTCTAGTGAGGGTACTGAAGTTGTAGCACTAAGAACATTGGGTGAAATAGGTTTGAGTACTTTTCAAAACCAACTACAAACGCTAGTAAATAGCCGCCCTTAAGCCTTCTAACTAGGATTCCTGCTATGCGCCTACTGCTGATTGAAGATGATACCTCGCTTGCTGAGGGTATACGCACCGCTCTAAAACCTGAAGGTTATACTGTGGATTGGTTGGCCGATGGTCAGCAGGCCTTTCATGGTATTAAAAATGAGGTGTTTGATCTGCTCTTGTTAGACTTAGGGTTGCCCGGCTTAGATGGTTTATCGCTACTGAAGAAAATACGTGCGGAAGGCAAAAACTTACCCGTTTTAATTTTAACCGCACGTGATGCCATTGCAGACCGCATTGCTGGGTTAGATGCCGGAGCCGATGATTACCTTATTAAGCCTTTTGATATTACTGAACTAAAAGCTAGGATACGCGCCCTATTACGCCGCAGTGCAGGGCGTGCACAAACAAGCTTGCAACTGGGTGAGCTAGAACTTAACCCACAAAATCAACAAGTCATCTTTCAACAACAGCCAGTTAATCTAACCCGCCGTGAGTTTGCCTTATTACACGAACTACTCAACCAGCCTGGCCATGTATTCACCCGTGACCACCTGCAACAACTCCTTTATGGCTGGGAAGAAGATGTCGAAAGCAATGCTTTAGAAGTGCATATTCACCACCTAAGAAAAAAACTCTTTCCTAGCTTAATACGCACCCTAAGGGGCATAGGTTATGTATTAGACAAGGATGCTCAACCATGAAAAAAGGCGCATCCATACGCAAACAAACCCTTAAGTGGGCTTTACTACTTTTTATTTCTGTTAGTAGCCTTATTGCTTGGAGCAGCTTCCATGATGCTGCTCATGAGGTAGAAGAATTATACGATGCACACTTAGCACAACAAGCTAGGTTAATTAGCGGCCTGTTAACTGGGCTGGAAGCTGCACCTTTAAATCCAGTTGAAAAGTTACGTTTACTTAATTCAATGGAACAACCTTTTTTAAAAGCTAAAACACAAGAAGGCCACCGCTATGAGAGCAAGGTGGTTTTTCAAGTATGGCAAGAAAATGAACTGATTTTACGCTCTCGTAATGTGCCGGGCAGCCGATTAACACAACAAAAAACTGGCTATGCCTTAGAGCAGGTAGATGGCCAAATTTGGCGAATTTTTGTATTAAATCACCCTCAGCAGCAACAAATCATTATGGCTGAAAGGGAAGATGTGCGTGGTGAACTAGTTGATAAAATTGCCTTAAGAACATTACTGCCAGATTTATTAGGCGTGCCAGCTTTAGCACTACTTATCTGGCTAACTATTGGTAAGGGTTTAAAGCCTTTAGAACACTTAGCTGAAGTTTTAAGAAACCGTGACCCTCATTCACTACAAGCTTTACACCTTACTGACTTGCCACAAGAGCTAAAAACCATTCAAGAAGCTATTAATTTATTACTTCAACAGCTAAGAGCACTAAGAGAACGTGAACAGCGTTTTATTGCCGATGCCGCCCATGAACTTCGCACACCCCTTGCCGTACTTAGTCTTCACAGCCAAAATGCCTTACAAGCAAAGAACCCACAAGACAGAGAAGAAGCCTTAAAACTGTTACAGCAAGGCATTCAACGCACCACTCGAATTGTTTCTCAGCTGCTAACCCTTGCACGTCTTGAACCTGAATCTAGTTTTCCTTTAGAAAAGATTAATCCTTTAAGAGTAAGCCGTCAGGTTTTAGCTGATCTAGCCCCCTTGGCCTTACAAAAAAAGATTGAACTAGAGCTTTTGAATGAGGAAACAACCAGCCAACATTTAATTCCCCTAGAGGTGGGTAGCTTAGAAATTGTATTGCAAAACCTAGTTACCAATGCCTTACGTCATTCAACTTCTGGCAGCTCAATTCAAGTTCGGTGGTTATTTGAATCATCAACTAGTCTTCTTGAAGTGATTGACCATGGCTGTGGCGTGGCAGAACAGCTAAAACCACTATTATTGGAGCGCTTTTACCATCAAGGTAATTCTAGCGGTGCTGGGCTGGGATTAGCGATAGTGGCACGTATTATTGAACGGCATAATGGCCAGTTAAACCTAGTTGATACAGCCGGTGGTGGACTAACGCTTAGCATTGCTTTTAAACATTAAGCTTTAGGTTAATGTTTAGCTTGTTCATCTAATTGCCTTAAATAGCGCATTTTTTCAGCAATTTTTATTTCTAGCCCCCTTTCTACAGGCTGATAAAAGCTGCTGTCTTCTAGCTGCTGGGGCAAATAGACTTCACCTGCAGCATAGCCTTGAGGTTCATCGTGCGCATAGCGGTAAGCTTCGCCATAACCCAAGTCAGACATTAAGCCTGTTGGTGCATTTCTAAGGTGTAAAGGCACTTCATAGCTGGGCGTGCTTTTAACGGTTTTCATAGCGGCATTATAAGCCTTGTAAACGGCATTCGATTTAGGCGCTACCGCTAAATAAACCAGCGCATGGGCGATGGCTAGTTCACCTTCTGGGCTGCCTAAGCGGGTTTGTACATCCCAAGCATTTAAAGCTAATTGCACACCTCTTGGGTCGGCATTGCCGATATCTTCGCTGGCCATACGCACCACACGGCGGGCGATATAAAGCGGGTCGCAGCCGCCATCAAGCATACGACAAAACCAATAGAGGGCGGCATCGGGTGAAGAACCTCTAACCGATTTATGTAAAGCTGAAATTTGATCGTAAAACTGCTCGCCGCCTTTATCAAAACGCCTCAGGCTTTCTTGCACGACTTCGGCAACCGTGGCTGAACTGATTACGCCTTCTTTGGCTAAATCAGCGGCTATTTCTAAAA
>JAAYGA010000058.1 GCA_012727935.1 Pseudomonadaceae bacterium
ATTAGCACCTAATTTACCTATGGATATGAATGCCCCCTTTTTACACCTAGAGCGTAAATTTATGCACCTAGGTTTTCATATTTACGATGTCGGTTTCCAAAGCCCTAACGTAGAAGCCGCACGCCCTTTAGTTTATGCCACGGCCCTAATGCTAGTGGTAGTGATTGCCGTATTAAACTTAACGGCAATAAGCTTGCGTAACCGTCTTAGAGAAAAATACCGTGCTTTGGATATGTAGCCTTTCCTTAGCATCATTTAATTAAAGAATAGTAAAGATTAAAGGTACTCAGAATGAACAACACAACAAGCGCACCCGCCATAAAAATGGCCAATTTAGGACGCAACACCCAAGAAATGAACTTGGCACAAGAAACCACCAGTATTGATGTTCAAAAGATGAACCTCTATTACGGTAAAAGCCAAGCATTAAAAGACATCACTTTACAAATTCCTAAGCAAAGGGTTACTGCTTTTATTGGCCCGTCAGGTTGTGGTAAATCCACTCTGCTGCGCTCATTTAACCGCATGAATGACTTGGTGGATGGCGTCAGCATTGATGGCGAAGTGATTATAGATAACCAAAATATCTATGCTAAGGGCGTGGACGTGGCTGATTTACGTCGCCGTGTGGGCATGGTGTTTCAAAAGCCGAATCCTTTTCCTAAATCCATTTATGAAAACGTTGCTTATGGTTTGCGTATTCAAGGCATTAATAACAAGCGCCTATTAGATGAAACCGTGGAATGGGCGCTTAAATCGGCAGCGCTTTGGGAAGAAACCAAAGACCGTCTGCATGAATCAGCCTTGGGTATGTCGGGCGGTCAGCAACAACGTTTAGTGATTGCACGCACCATTGCCATTAAGCCAGAAATTTTATTATTGGATGAGCCAGCGTCTGCCCTTGACCCTATTTCTACTTTAAAAATTGAAGAGCTAATTCACAACCTGAAAGACAAGTTCACCATCATCATAGTGACCCACAATATGCAGCAAGCTGCCCGTGTGTCTGACTACACCGCCTTTATGTACCTAGGCAAAGTAATTGAGTTTGATAACACCGATAAGCTCTTTACCAACCCCAGCCAAAAACAAACCGAAGATTACATTACAGGTCGCTATGGCTAACTTTTTAACCACTTATTTACAGTCAAATTTTCCTTATTTACGAGCCAAGAAAATGAAAATAAACCAAGAAAGTCACAGCACGCATATTTCTCAAAAATTTAACCAAGAGCTAGAAGAAATACGCAGCCAGCTGCTAGAAATGGGTGGTCTAGTCGAGCAGCAAATTCATGATGCCATTCAATCCCTTACCGAAGGTGACACGCTTTTAGCTAAAGAAGTGTGTGAAAAAGACCACCGGGTTAACCAGCTGCAATTAGACATAGACGAGCAGTGTACAAAAATTCTAGCCCGCCGCCAGCCAGCAGCCTCAGATTTACGTTTGGTTTTAGTGGTGATACGTGCCACAGCAGACTTAGAGCGCATTGGCGATGAGTCCAGCAAAATAGCCAAAGCTACGTTAAAGCTAGCAGAAGAAGGCAGTTCACCTAGAGGTTATATCGAAGCCAGACACCTAGGTAATCTGGTTCGTAAAATGGTGCAGGATGCATTACACGCTTTTGCCCGTTTTGATACTGCCCAAGCTTTAGCCGTTTTACACGAAGACAAAAGTGTTGACCTAGAATACCAGTCAGCAACCCGTTCACTGGTTACTTTTATGATGGAAGACCCACGAGCAATTTCACAAGTGATGAACATTATGTGGGTATTGCGTTCGCTTGAACGAGTTGGTGACCATGCCAGCAACTTGGCAGAATACGTTATTTATCTAGTCGAAGGACAGGATGTGCGCTACACCAAAACCGAAGTGATTGAAGCAGCGCTTAAGCGTCCGAAGCACTCACAGAAGTAGTCACTTGCACAGGGAAGTGGCAAGTAAAGCAACTGCCAACGTTAGGTTTGCTGGTCACTTCCAACTGCCCTTGATGGCGCAGCAGTACATGCTTAACAATGGCTAAACCTAAACCCGTGCCGCCAGTACTGCTAGAACGCCCTTTATCAATACGGTAAAAACGTTCGGTTAAATGGGGTAAAGCAGCTGGGTCTATGCCCTGCCCTTTATCGTCAACTTCAAGGTGTGCGCCTGCTGCATTTTGATACCAGCGTAAGGTTATTTCTGTACCAGCAGGTGTGTACCTTATGGCATTAAAAACCAAGTTAGAAAAAGCACTGCGTA
>JAAYGA010000059.1 GCA_012727935.1 Pseudomonadaceae bacterium
AAGGTCAATCTGGGAGCTGCCGCCAACAAGTGGTGGCCGATCTTGCTGGAAGCCCTTTATCGACCACAAACAGAATAACCACCGTCAGCAGGCAGTCAGGCAAGTATCCACAAGGGGTTATCGGCAAAAGCCGAGAAGCTCGGCTGCCTGTGAGTCGAAAATCAGGCTCAGGAAAGCTGGAAAGTGACAAAAAATCAGTTAAAAAGGCCAGTAAGCTCAGTAAAAAATGAGTATCAAAACATAGGGTTGCTGGTAGCAGGGTCAAACAGCGGTTCGGAGAGGCTGATTCACAGCCTCATGAATAATGCGGGATTATGTTTTCCCCAATATTTTCTTCTTTTCTGATTCGAACTCTTCTTGAGTAAGAATCCCAGAACTCAATAGCTCACCTAGCTTTTTTAGCTCATCTAAATTACTCCCTTTTTCTGAGAGAGAAGAACTTTTACTCTTGGCATTATTGAGCTTGCTCATTGCTTTTTTATACAACAAATCGCACTCTGAGGACACTTTTTTACTAAACGCACGCAGAATAACTGTATTAGGATCTTTCATGCTGTCCATTGACGAACCAAATAGCCCTACATTTGCATTAACATCTTTTGTTCCTCCAGCTATGATTTTGAAATATCCATTGGAAAAAAACATTGGGGTTTTATACTCGATTGCATTGATATCAGAATAATAAAATTGCCTGTCACCCTTAGACCCCTGTGAAGAAAAGCCCCCAAGAGACTTCCTTGAAATCTCAATATACTCCTCATGGATTAGCAAAATACCATTCTGGCCTTTGAACTTTGCTAGCGGTCCCATCGTTACCTCCTTAAAAAATAATGCTGCCAACATCAATGGATACGCCGGAGAGTACGCAGGGCCTATTGGTGGCAACGTCAAAAACTCCGCACCATCCATTCAAATTATAATGCAAAAAATATAGGGCTGGGCGCTGAGCGGCTATAAATTCCAGCTGCCCGAAAGGGCAGCGTCATAATATACCTGTTAGACTATGATACATTCTTATTGCTGCAACTCACCAATCTGGAATGTCTTTGAGTCCACAGTTTCACGAAGAACAACCTGGCGAATAGAGACCGAATTCCCGTTAACAGCGAAGAATAATTGATTATTTTTGCTCCAAGTGCTTTGCGGATGCAGCCGCCATTTGACTTCACTACCAGATAGATGACAGCCATAAATAAATTACCTATTATCCCTGTTTCTTGTGTAATGTAACGTAACCTCATTTTTCACAGAACTTACTCTGTCGTAGACAGGGGGATGGCCGTTCATCAAGGCTATGGCTGCCATACATATTTGAGAGTCACTGAAGTTGCCTTTTTGATTTTCGGCAAATGCAGAGACCACACCTACACACAACCATAGTGAAACGATGATAATTAATTTTTTCATAACTTCCTCGATTTATTTTACACATAACAAGCCTGTAGAAAAAATCAGCTCTGACTGGTTTTTCTGATCATTCTGCCTTAGCCCACCTTATTCATGTGTCAACAGAAGACACTCGTGAACAGGTCAACCGTATCCTCAACTACGATATGAAATACAAACCCGGCCGCCCACTGCGAGAAATACTACTTGACCCGGATCAATTCCGGTTGCATCTTCGCGGAACGTTATAATTTTTATTACCTACCTATTCTGTGGTTAAGTTTCTTGATTCCCGTTTGACTGCCAAGCTATACTAATAGTGCAGTAAAATAAAACGCAAGATGTTACATCTGGCTGGGTCAAATGGGGATAAAAGCATGAAAAAAGCACTACTATTACTCAATCTTTTGCTTGCTGGCGCTCTGCTAACTGGTTGCTTGGATAGCGGTAGCAGTTCTAATGAGCCAGCGGGTTCAACACCACCGACTGAAAACCCTGCACCGACACCTGATCCAACACCTGCTCCAAGCACGCCCCCAACAGGTGAGCCCTTACCTGGGGTTGATGCGGGAACTGGTTCTTGGAATCTGCGTGTCACAACCACGGTGATGGGAACATCAACACCTGTAGAAGTGAAGAATGTAGGCAAGCCTTCATCTACAGCAGAGTTTTGTAATAACGAAGAGGTGGTTAATAGTTACCAGAATTTAGGTCAGGTTGGAGGCCGTTGGCAACAGAACAGCTGCACCTTTGATGGAACTAATGGCAAAATTGATGCAACCTTTACTATGACAACCCCTATTGCCATGACGATGTCTTACGTTGTTGATTATTATTACTACCGTTAACCCGCCTTATTCATGAGATATAGCTGAAAGGTGGGTGTGGCTTTGGTATGCTGTTGAAATATAACAAGTTCCTGCAAGAACGGTTTGTCTCAACAACCAAAGCCACGGGTGAAACTATACCACCATGAAAACCTCATTCAACACCTCCGTGAATCTTTCGCT
>JAAYGA010000060.1 GCA_012727935.1 Pseudomonadaceae bacterium
GACGACCTTATTGGCTGCAACTTGCATAGGTAAACCCTGTAGTAGATGAATGAGCTGAGTATTCTAGCCACTTTTACCCTTGGTATACAAACCTAGAAGCAATTTTCTTCTTAATAAGGTTTTATTAGCCTTCGATGCTGTTTAGACTAGCCATCTCTTACTTGCTTTTAGGTGCTTGAGTGTGCTGAAAAATTATGGACGAACTTGCTGCTGGCTCATTCTTTTGTTTCTTCTATTGCAGCTATTAGGCTGCAGCTCAACAACTTCATTAAAACCAACCCAGCCAGCAGCAACACAAAATGCTTCTTATGCTACAGCAGGTAGAAGCATGTTTTACTACCCGTCGGGCAAAGAAACTTTTGCTCAAATAGCTGCTAAACATAAAATAAATGAAGCTGCTTTAAAGCGTTTTAACCCACGCAGCCAACAGAATATTCCACCGCCACATCACCGGCTTCGCATTCCAAAAAGCAACCAAGATGTGCCAGAAAGTGGCCCTTATTATTACTATATTCAAGCAGGTGACACCTTCAGCAACCTAGCTCAACATTTCCATTTAGCGGTGGTTAGCCTATTACAAGCCAACCCTGATACCAAACCAGAAAAATTACGCATTGGGCAACCGGTTGTTATTCCAGTTACTCACCGTAACCAAAACAATTACCTTTGGCCGGTAACAGAACCACAAATTAAAATTAGTTTTTCTTGGCAACGCTGGGGCTTACATCAAGGTTTGGCATTGGCAACAAAAAACCGCCAAGAAATCTTTCCAATTGCCGCAGGAGAAGTCGTTTTTGCAGGAGAAGTGCGCGGCTTTGGCAAGGTTGTAATAATGAAACACTCTACAACACAACAATCCATTTATGCCTATTGCCACGCTTTATTTGTTGAACAAAACACTTACCTTTCTGGTCTCCACCCTGTTTGTTCTGCAGGCAAACAAAGGCAAATTGATAAACCGGGCATTTATTTTGAATTACGCGAAGCTGGCCTAGCTGTACCACCAGAAAACTACCTACCTGCCCTTCCTTGGCCACCTTAATCTCAGCTTAAAGCTTAGTTTACAGAAGGGTTATACAAGGCAGGTAACATCTCGGCATGTGCTTCAGCTAACGATCGGAAGGTTACAGCTACCTGCTTTTCATCAACCCAAGCAGTGACTAGCCGCGCAGGAACCAATTCAAAGTAAATATTGTGCATTTGAACATGAGGCATAACTTCTAATTGCAGTTCCTCCAAGTCAGCCTCTTCTAAAACAGCATCTTCAGGCAAGGTTAAAGAATGCTTAAAACCTTCTGCTAATACCCAAAAAGGAATGCCGGCATCTTTAGCAGCCAATGCTAGTAATCGACTACCGGCTTTAGAAATTAACGAGCCATCACGCAAAACTGTGTCTGCGCCTATAACAACCTTGTCGGCCTGCACCACAAAACTGGCCATTTGTGCTTCCGTTATAAACTGGCAATTAATGCTTAGCTTACTTAAATAACGCGCTAGTTTACGCCCTTCCATACCCGGACGAGATTCGGTAATAATGGCGCTCACGTTTAAACCTGCAAGGTGGCAAGCTCGAAATAAAGCCATAACATTTGAACTGCTACTGTGCGTCATAAGCGTCATGCCCGGCTGAATTTCTTCTAAACACTTAGCCACAACTTGATTTTGTGCTTTTTGCAGCAAATCAATTACTTCTTCAGCATGAGCGCCAGCACGACCACGCGCACGGTCTAAATCTTCAGGCAGCTCTGGTAAGCTATTTAGCCAATAGCGTAATAGGTTACCCACCACCAAACGGCTAGGCCGCGCAGCAATCAGCTGTTCAGCTAGCTCTTTTAATTCAACAGTTAAACCAGCCGTGTTTTCAACTTGGCAACTGTCTGCATAATCAATAATATCTTCTAAAGCTTTGCGTGCTAAAACTGCTGCGCCACTGTTTAAATCTTGTTTAACCGCCCTTAAGCGCCTTGCTTTAAAATCGGTATTGTCTTTAGCGTAGATCAACCCTTAACTCCTTGTTGTAAAGTTTGCTCGCGCAAGGTTTTAGCCATTTTTAAAGATGTTTTAGCTAAATGGGCAATTGCCTGCCAGTCCTGCTGCTGAATTAAATCTTCAGCAAGCATCCAACTTCCACCCACGGCAGTTATTTGTGGCAAAGCAAACCAATCAGCCATATTCGCTTGGCTTACGCCACCCGTTGCTACAAACGCTAATTCTGGCAAGGGTGCAGCAATAGCCTGCAAATAAGCTGGTCCACCTAACGCTTTGGCTGGAAAAAGTTTTACCTGCTGATAACCCATTCTACTAGCCTGCATCGCTTCGCCTGGCGTGCTAATACCGGGCAATAAGCCGATTCCCGATTTTTTAGCCGCTTCAGCCAAAACAGGACACCAGCCTGGAGAAACAGCCCAACGCACACCTAAAGTTTGTAAACGGGCAAGCTGATCTGGGTGGCGCACACTGCCAGCCACCAAAGTAAGTGGCGAAGCACGTAAGTTTTGTAAAACCTCCCAGCTTTGCTCTTGCCTTAAAGTTACTTCCAATACTTTATAGCCAGCTTCTAACAAGGTTGCAGCAAGTTTGGGCGCTGCTACAACCTGCACCTTAGCCCAAACAGGCAACAAAGGCTGCTCGGCTAATAATGAAGACCAGTCGAAGGGTAAGACTCGAGACAAAACATTCTCCTTAAAACCAGCCCTTTTAAAGCCAGTTCCTTAAAACCAGCTTTTGCCTAGCAGCTAGGTTTAATTTATGCCTGCTTTATGAAGTCACTAACAGTTGCAGCAAAAATATCTGCCTGTTCTGCATGTAACCAATGACCACCGTCTAAATCAACCAGTTCAATGGCTGGGAAAGCCTGCTTGAAGGCAGGTAATGCACTGTCGGGTACATAGTTGGAATGAATACCACGAACCGCTAAAGTTGGGCCAGTAAAGGTTTTTCCAGCAGCAATGGATTCAGGTGCTTCTAAAATAGAGGCATAGCCTTCTTCTATTTCTTCAATACCTACACGCAAACGCAAACCATCGGCAGTGCGGCGCAGGTTAGTTAGTAAAAACAAACGCGTTTGAATGGCATCTTCGCCTAAAAACTCGTTCAGTAGCTGATCTGCCTGACGGCGATCATGCCAAGGTTCTTTAGCTTTCAAAGCAATTAAGCTAGCTATAATTTCAGTGTGGCTGGCTTCATATTGAATGGGCGCTATATCGACAACAATTAGCTTTTCAACACGGCTAGGGTAGCTAAGCGCAAATTCCATAGCCACCTTACCGCCCATCGAATGCCCTAATAAACAAACTTTATCTAGGCCAGCGTTATCTAACCAACTCAGTAAATCCCTAGCTTGCTGGGCATAGCTCATACCTTGGCGATGAAAACTATTACCGTGGTTGCGTAAATCTACACCCCAGACTGCAAAATCTTTTTCCCACTTTAAAGCCACATTGCGCCAGTTGCTAGCACTACCAAACAGACCATGCACTACAACCAACGGCTGGCCTTGACCATTACGCTGATGCGCTAAAAAACTCATAAAAAGCTCCTTGCTTACAAAAAGGTATTCTTTCAATTATGCCAACAACCACCCGTTAAATGCCAATTAAACTTCAGCTAAACTAGCCTTTACTTTAATCAAACGTCGCTGGAGTGCAGCCAAAACCAAACCATAGGCTGGCAAAAAGAATAACAAGCTTACTGTTAACTTAAAACTGTAATCCATAAACGCAATTTCTGGCCAGTTTGTTGCCATATAAGCATCGCTGCTGGCATAAAAAGCAATTATAAAAAACACGAGTGTATCTAAAGCGTTACCTAGCAAAGTTGAAGCTGCAGGCGCTACCCACCAAGCTTTAGCCTTGCGTAAACGGTCAAAAATTTTAATATCTAATAATTGGCCAAGTGAATAAGCCATAAAACTTGCCAAAGCGATGCGTGCCACAAATACATTCACTTCAAACAAACCAGCCAAACCAGCCAAACCCGCAAACTGCCCATCTGCAAAAATAATAGACACTAGATAAGAAACAATTAAAGCAGGAAACATCACTGCAAAAATAATGCGCCTTGCTAACTGTTGGCCAAAAACCCTTACAGTTAAGTCAGTTGCCAAAAAAACAAATGGGAAGGTAAATGCGCCCCAAGTATTGTGTAAACCTAAGACTTCAAAGGGAAACTGCACTAAATAATTACTGGCGGCAATAATAATAATATGCGCCAAAGCAAGCCAGATTAAAGCACGACGAAATTGCACAGCAGAAAGAGACAACATAAAAGTACCTTTTTTTAGCAGGGGGCGAGGGAACCCTGAATGAATAAAAAAACAGCTCTAAAACAAAAGCAAGACGCTTGCCGGCTAGTATAACCTAGCTAAACAAACGCCTTGCTTCTTTTACAAAAATTAACTCAAGTCAATTAAGACGTGGTTAGCCTTGTTTTAATGGCATCTTCAACTTCAGTAATGCTCGACATATCATCAATGGTTGAAGGTACAACATAGTCTTTACCATCGGCAATATTACGCAGTACGTTACGCAGAATCTTACCCGAACGTGTTTTAGGTAAGCGGTCTACAATTAAAGTCTGACGGTAGCAAGCAATGGCACCAATTTCTTTACGCACCATAGCCACTAGTTCTGCCTGAAGCTTTTCAGAGTCGCCATCCCAACCGTCTTTGGTAATTACCAAGCCTACCGGTAATTGACCACGTAGCTCATCGGCTACACCAATAACGGCACATTCGGCTACTGCTGGGTGGTTAGCAACAATTTCTTCCATCTCGCCGGTAGACAAACGGTGACCCGCAACGTTAATAACGTCATCGGTACGACCCATAATAAACAGGTAGCCATCTTCGTCAATCTTACCGCCGTCACCGGTTAGGTAATAACCTGGGTAGGCATCCATATAAGAAGAATTATAACGGTCGTGGTCGCCCCAAACAGTTGTTAAGCAACCGGGTGGTAAAGGTAATTTAACCACTACGCTGCCTTCTTCGCCTGCCGCTGCTTGGTCACCTTGTACATCTAAAATTTGTACGTTGTAACCGGGTGTTGGGAAAGTTGCAGAACCCGCTTTAGGTTTAGCTGGCTCTAAGCCCATCATATTACCGGCAATTGGCCAGCCTGTTTCTGTCTGCCACCAGTGGTCAATGACTGGTACTGGTAACAACTCATTCAACCAGTGGTAGGTAGGTGGATCTAAACGCTCACCTGCCAAGAACATAATTTTCAGGCTAGAAATATCATAATTAGCTAGCAGTTTACCTTCAGGGTCTTCTTTTTTCA
>JAAYGA010000061.1 GCA_012727935.1 Pseudomonadaceae bacterium
CTTTAATGATAAATCAACCTATAACCGTTTAAAAAATACCGCACGAGCAACCTTTCAGGGTAGTGAAACCACACTAAGCCCTTTAGAAATTTATGACCTGCCTAAAAGTGCTCAAGGTAAGGTTTTGCATCTACCCAAGTTAGATGTAAAGAACAACGACCTTAGAACTTTACTTTTTCATGGTTTATATTCAGGTGCTAACCAAAGTTTTGGTAGCTTAATCACGGCTGATGAACTCTCATTAATTGCCAGCCTGCCACAACATGAACTACAAGGTGTGCGCCGACGTAAATCAGTAGAGTTTATAGTTGATTTACCCGACATAAACGAAGGTAAGTCATTAAAGTTAGGTACAGTGATAGACCATGGTCGCCCCTATCCAAATAACCCCGTGCATTTATCTAAAAGTGAACTTAATAAGCACGTCTTTGTTACGGGTGTAACCGGTGCGGGTAAAACAACCACTTGCCTTAACCTATTACTAGAAGCTGAATTGCCTTTTTTAGTCATAGAGCCTGCTAAAACAGAATACCGTGAACTAAATAAGCATTTAAGCACTGTTCAATTTTACCGCCCCAATGGTGATGACTACCAAAGTCTACGCATAAACCCCTTTGCATTAATTCGTAAAGAACAGCGTATTAAAAGCCATGCTGGTTTCTTAAAAAATGTGTTTACTACCATTTTTCCGATGGAAGCTTCCATGCCGATGATGGTTGAAGCTGCTATTTTGGCTTCTTATGAAGAAAAAGGTTGGGATATTGATGAAAATGAATTTTTAGGTGAAGGCGACCCTTTTGCACCAGAAACTCGTGCTTGGCCAACCATGGGCGATATGATTCGCCAGCTCGATGTATTAATGCCTACTTACAATATCGGTAAAGAGCTTGAAGAAAAATACCGTGGATCGCTTGTTTCTCGTTTACGCAGCCTTACGGATGGAACACTCGGTAGAGTGCTAGACGTTCCCCAATCAATAGATTTTGTGCAGTTACTTAAACAGCAGGCTGTTATTGAATTGGAAGAGCTACAAGGTGGTGAAGAAAAAGCCTTAATGATGGCGTTGCTTTTAGGTAATCTTAATGAAGCAATTCGCAGTATTTATGCAGTAGATAAAGATTTCCGCCAACTAACCCTTATAGAAGAAGCGCACCGTTTATTATCTCGCCCTAGTTCTGATGATAAAGCAGCCATGATGGCCGTTGAAGCGTTTGCAAATATGCTGGCGGAAGTAAGAAAATACGGCGCTGGAATGATTATTGCTGACCAAATCCCTGCTAAATTAATTCCTGATGTTATAAAAAACACCCACACTAAAATTGTACATCGCTTATTTGCAGAAGATGACCGCCGTGCTATGGGCGAAGCCATGATGATGACAGAAGAGCAACGTAACTTTTTACCCAACTTAGGTACGGGTGAAGCAGTTATTTTTTGCGGTGGTTGGCATGGCCCAGCACATACTAAAATTCGTAATGATTTAGCTCAAACCGATAATACTAGTCAACTAGACTTGCCCGCATGCAGCATTAAACAGCTTTGGAATGAAAGAAAGCGTTATTACCCTAACTTCTGTCAACTTGGCTGGTTAACAACCCACTTAGATGATTCTAAACTTTTTGCACAGTTTATTCGTGAAACACAACAAGCCCAAAATCAGTTTTTGCGTTTAACCAGCCTAACCGATACTAAAAATAAAGAATTATATTTTAAACTATTAAAAAAATGGCTTAACTTTTGGCAACCTATTGCAGAGGAGTTTTCTGAGTTCCAACAAATTGAAAATAAAGATAATTGGCCTAATAATTTATTAGCTGCTGCTTGGTTAGCATTACTGTTAGATGCAAACCCTAAAGCAAAAGCACAGGAAAAAAATGTACACGCTATTTCAGACAACTGTATACTTTTCTTAATTAGTGTAGCTGATTTTTTTATAGAGTTATTATCAAACAGTAATATGTTACAAGACTTTAACAATGGAATTAATAATTTAAAAAACAAAGACACTACACGAAATCATAAAGATGCTATAAGGAATCTTATTAAATTTATTGAACAGCTACAAAAAATAAAATCAATTTAAAATCAATTACTAAGGAATAAAACTATGGTTTTTCCATTTTTATTAGCAATTATCCCTGCAATAACGAGTGCTATAACTGCTATTACTACTGCTGTTGCAACTGTTGGTCCTGCTATCGCTGCCTATGCTGCAAAAATTGGGCCAGCGATTATTAAAATGGCACACACAGCAGGCCCTGTTCTTACAAGAGTCGTAGAAGTTGCCAATGTCGTAGCACCTGCATTACAAGTATTTAACAAGGGAGAGACTGTAGAGAGCATCGGTGAGCGTTCGCTGCAAGCAGCAGAAGAAGGTATTATTCCAGAGCAGTTTGAAGACTTTGATGAATACATGGAAAAAATTCGTAATTTCCCATTAGATAATAACAAAGCTGAACATAGAAAAACGACTATCCCTGAAGCGTCTATAGTTGCAGGTTTAGGTATTAGTACACTAGGTTTAGA
>JAAYGA010000062.1 GCA_012727935.1 Pseudomonadaceae bacterium
GGTGCCTATGTAGATAACACTGCAATTATTTGCGGCAAAGTTATTATTGAAGACAATGTATTTGTAGGCCCTTATGCTGTCATTCGTGCCGATGAAACCGATGCAAATGGTGAAATGGAACCGATTATAATTAGAGCTAATTCTAATATTCAAGACGGTGTGGTTATTCACTCTAAAGACGGTGGCTTGGTTGATATAGGTGAATGCACCTCGATTGCACACCGTTCAATTATTCATGGGCCATGCAAAATAGGTAATAATGTATTTATTGGTTTTAATAGTGTGATTTTCAACTGTGAGATAGGCGATGGTTGTGCAGTACGCCATAACGCAGTGATTGATGGTTGTGACCTGCCTGCTGGTTTCTATGTTCCTTCTACCATGCAGTTAAGTAAAGGTTCTTGTTTAGATAAAGTGCCACGCGTTAAAGCATCTGAGTCTGAATTCTCTGAGCAGGTTGTTACTGCTAATAATGAGCTAGTAAAAGGCTATAAAGCACTGAGTAACGAATTCTAATGTCTTTTTAAACAAGCTAATAATAAAGGGGTGCTGGTTAATTATCAGTACCCCTTTATTTTTGAAGTGAATTTTAAGATTTAAGGAAAAACTGTGTTTTCTACTCTTGCCAATATTGTATTGCCAGTGTTTTTAATTATTGCCGTGGGCGCACTTTATGCTCATAAATTTAGGCCAGATATTCGCTGGATAAATAAAGTGAATATGGATGTTTTTATTCCAGCATTAATTTTTTCTGCACTTTCTAGTAGCGGTTTTCAATTAGGCGATTACCTGCACCTAGCTGTAGGGTCTTTAGTGGTTGTTTTAGGTTCAGGGCTTATTTTGTGGCCTTTAGTTAGGCCATTGAAAGTGAGCGCTAAAACTTTTTTACCACCCATGATGTTTAATAATACGGGCAATATGGGTATTCCGCTTCTAGTACTGGCATTTGGTGAAAGTGCATTGCCGGCAGCAGTCACAATTTTTGTTACCGTTAATTTATTACACTTTACTTTGGGGTTGTATATTTTAGATAGCCGAACTAAATTTAGCTCGCTACTAAAAAATCCTATAGTGATAGCCTCTTTTGCTGGCTTGGCTTTTAGTTACTTTAATCTGAGTTTACCTAGCTTCTTAGCTTTACCAACAGAAATGTTAGGACAAATATCTATACCTTTAATGCTTTTTGCACTTGGGGTTAGGCTATTAGATGTAGATTTAAGTGATTTGAAATTAGGGATGGTAGGCGCAATTGCTTGCCCAGCTTCTGGTGTTTTACTGGCTTACCTAGTAGCTCCCTTATTAACCTTGCCAGATCAACAGTGGGGAATTTTGCTGGTTTTTGCTGCTTTACCACCTGCGGTATTAAACTTTATGCTGGCTGAGCAATACCAACAAGAACCCAAGCGAGTGGCTTCGATTGTTCTTATTGGTAACTTTGCTAGCCTAGTATTTATTCCTTTAGCACTTTGGCTGGCTTTATTTTAGGCTAGCTTTTTTCTTAGTTTCAAAAAAGTGATGTTTCTTGCACTTCAAAAGTTAGGGTGAAGTCTTTAATAATTTCTGGGCAGCCGTGCAGTGAACCGCAGCCACGCCCATCTTCTACCCTAAGCACATAAGTGCCAGCAGTTAGGCTTTTGCTGATTTTAAAGTTGCGCCCCTGCCCGCCATTCCAGTCTCTGGCAATAACGCTACCATCGTCATGAAACAGCACTGCTCCTGGGTAAACAGTATTGCTTCTTTTTAATGAGGTGTGACTTTCAATGACAACATCCATACCCCGTTCAAGCACAAAATAAAAGCGCAGCACTTCTTTAGGGTTAAGCTGCCCCTTGTAAGCAGTAGCTGGTTCTAATTTAATAAAATTATCAGGCAATGACTGAGCGTATAAGGGCATTGTCATGGTAAGTGCTAGTAAAAAAAACAACCAAAAACGACGCTTTAGCATGTGGAATCCTTGCAGGTGATTTTGCCAATCACTACTGTTTTTAAATTAATAAACTTGTTGTAAACGCTAGTGATTTAGGCTGTTTATCCATTGGTATTTAATTTGCAATGCAATGGGTATTGGCAGCTAAATGGGTTCTAGCCTTAGATTGTACCCCTAGAGCTGGGTTGGTTGCCTAGGTCTTTACTGCGAAGGTGTTTATAATGGTTTCCTCCTGAATTATCAGACCTTAGAAGATAAAAAAGTTTAATTGAGGCAACTGCATGATTATCAAGCCCAAGTACCGTGGTTTTATTTGTACAACAACCCATCCTAAAGGTTGTTTTAATAACGTTGCCGACCAAATTGCTGTCACCAAACAGCAGGGTGTTAAAAGTGAAGGCCCTAAAAAAGTGCTCGTCATTGGTTCTTCCAGTGGTTACGGCTTGGCAGCACGCATTACCGCCGCCTTTGGTTACCAAGCAGCTACTTTAGGCGTTTTCTTTGAAAAGCCAGCCACAGAGCGCAAACCCGGCACCGCAGGCTGGTATAACTCTTGGGCTTTTGAAGAGCAAGCCAAAGAAGCCGGTCTTTATGCTAAATCCATTAATGGCGATGCTTTTTCTGATGAAGTGCGTGCTAAAACGATTGAAACCATTAAGGCTGATTTAGGTGAAGTCGATTTAGTTATTTATTCGTTAGCTTCACCAGTGCGTAAACTACCAACTACCGGCGAAGTAAAGCGTTCGGTACTCAAGCCAATTGGTGAAACTTACCGTTCAAGCGCTATAGACACCAATAAAGACGTTATTATTGAAGCTGAAATTGAACCCGCTACCGAACAAGAAATTGCCGACACCATTGAAGTAATGGGTGGTCAGGATTGGGAATTGTGGATGCAGGCTTTAGACAAAGCAGGCGTTTTGGCTAAAGGCGTTAAAACAGCCGCTTTCAGTTACATAGGTACTGAAATTACTTGGCCAATTTATTGGCACGGTGCTTTGGGCAAAGCTAAAGAAGATTTAGACCGCGCTGCTGCTGAGCTAAACAAAATGCTAGCCGAAAAGTATGCCGGTACAGCCAATGTTGCCGTGCTTAAGTCAGTGGTAACTCAAGCCTCGGCCGCCATTCCAGTGATGCCTTTGTATATCGCTTTAGTTTACAAAATCATGAAAGACAAAAACCTTCATGAAGGCACCATTGAACAGCTTAATCGCTTATTCCGTAGCCAAATGTACCGTGAAGACGGCCAGCCTACCGAGCTAGATGAAGTCGGTCGCCTGCGTATGGACGATTGGGAATTACGTGACGATGTTCAAGAAGCTTGCCAAAAACTTTGGGCTGAAGTGAATAACGATAACCTGTTTGCAACCACTGACTACGCTAACTACAAGCACGAGTTTTTAAAGCTATTTGGCTTTGAACGTGAAGACGTAGACTACGAAGCAGACATTTCGCCACTGGTTGATTTTACTGTGCTAGAAGCTGACGCATAAACTAACAACTAAGCAGTAAGTAAAACAGTAATAGAAAGGGTAGCTTCAATGGCTACCCTTTTTTTGTACTTAAATAGGTTTAAGGTTAATGCGCTTCGTCCCAGTTTTTACCGCTAGCGGCTTCAACTAATAAAGGTACATCCAGCTTGGCTGCATTTTCCATACAGGGTGTTATGCCAGTAATTAATGCTTCTACCTGATCTTCTTTCACTTCAAAAACCAACTCATCGTGTACTTGCATAATAATGCGCGCATCCAACTTAGATTCAACTAGCCATTGATCGACAGCTAACATGGCCGCTTTCATAATATCGGCTGCTGTGCCCTGCATAGGCGCGTTAATGGCGGTGCGCTCTGCTGCTTGGCGTTGATTAAAATTGCGTGAATGAATTTCTGGTAAATACAAACGACGACCAGCTAAGGTTTCTACATAACCCTGCTCTGCAGCAAGTAGGCGTGTGTCTTCCATATAGCGGCGTACACCTGGGTAGCGCTCAAAATATTTTTCTATATACAGCTTAGCCTGCCCAGCATCTATACCTAGCTGGTTGGCTAGACCATAAGCACTCATGCCATAAATTAAACCAAAGTTAATGGCCTTAGCATTGCGGCGTTGATCATGAGTGACTTCATCTAAGGGAGCGCCAAAAACTTCAGCTGCTGTAGCACGGTGAATGTCTTTACCCTCGGCAAAGGCTTTTAATAAACCTTCATCGCCCGATAAGTGCGCCATAATGCGTAGTTCAATTTGCGAGTAGTCAGCAGCCACCAGCAAATAACCGGGTTCAGCAATAAAGGCTTGGCGAATACGTCGCCCTTCTTCGTTACGTATGGGGATATTTTGCAGGTTAGGGTCGGAACTAGATAAACGCCCTGTTGCTGTTACCGCTTGGTGGTAGCTGGTATGAACTCGCCCAGTGCTAGATTCAATTAGTAGCGGCAGCTTGTCGGTATAGGTATTACGTAACTTGGCTAAACCACGATGCTCCATAATTAATTTAGGCAGCGGAAAGTCTAAGGCTAACTTTTCTAGAACGCCTTCGGCTGTTGAAGGTGCGCCCTTGGGGGTTTTTTTATGAACCGGTAATTGCTGTTCAACGTAAAGTATTTCAGCCAATTGCTTAGGCGAATTTAAATTAAACGGACGGCCAGCCAGTGCGTGGGCTTCTTCTTCTATTTCTAGAATGCGCCGTGCCATTTCTTGTGAATGCAGTTGCAGGTGAGGTACATCTATTTTTACACCCTGACGTTCAATTTTAGATAAAAGGCTAATTAAGGGTACTTCTAACTCATCAATTAAGGCCTGCAAACGCCCAGTGTTTTTTACTTGCGGGCTAAGGGCTTGGTGCAGTTGCAAAGTAATGTCAGCATCTTCAGCGGCATAAAAACCTGCGGCTTCAATCTCAAGTTGATCAAAAGTTAATTGCTTAGCGCCCTTGCCTGCCAGCTCTTCAAAACTGACCGTGCTACGGCCTAAGTATTTAAGTGCTAGGGAATCCATATCATGACGAGTGGCGGTGGAATTAAGCACATAAGACTCCAGCATGGTGTCAGCTGTAATACCCTGCAAATGAATGCCGTAGTTGGCTAGCACACTCATATCATATTTTAGATTTTGACCAATTTTGCCTAGCTGGGGGTCTTCTAAAAGCGGTTTTAACAGGGCTAGCACTGCATCTCTATCTAGCTGCTCTGGCATACCTGGGTAGTTATGCGCTAAAGGCACATAAGCTGCTTCGCCTGCGGTTACTGCAAAAGAAACCCCAACTAGTTCGGCTTGCATATAGTTAAGGCTGGTGGTTTCAGTATCAAGGGCAAAGCACCCTGAAGCTTGTAGCTTGTTAACCCACTTATCTAAATCTTCTTGCTTGAAAATAATTTCATAGTTGGCTGTAACGGTTTCAGGTAAGGCAGGGGTTTGGCTACTAGCTGAAGTTGGCTGCTCATCATTAGTTTTAAGTAAATCGTTTAACCAGCTTTTAAATTCAAGTTCGGTATAAAGGGTTTTTAATGCTTCGGTATCAGGCTTATTTAAATGAAGCTCGTTCCATTCTAGGGGAAGGTCACAATCCAGCTTAATGGTGGCAAGTTGATAAGACAGGTAGGCTTGCTCACGGTTTTCTTCAAGTTTTTTAGCGGTTGTTTTTGCGCCACGAAAACTAAGGTCAGCAATTTTATCTAGATTAGCATAAAGTGCATCCATACTGCCTATGCCTTGCAAAAGGGCGAGGGCTGTTTTTTCACCAATACCAGGAACGCCAGGAATATTGTCTGACTTGTCGCCCATTAAGGCTAGAAAATCAATAATCAGTTCAGGGCCAATGCCGTACTTTTCTTTTACGCCAGCTTCATCCATAAAGGTGTTGGTCATGGTGTTGACTAAAGAAACGTTAGGGCAAACCAACTGCGCCATATCTTTATCACCGGTGGAAATTATAACGGCTTGGCCTTGATCGGCAGCTTGCCTTGCTAACGTGCCAATTACATCATCGGCTTCTACGCCTTCAATGCATAACAAAGGTAAGCCCAAGGCTTTAACGCTGGCATGTAAAGGCTCTATTTGGCTGCGTAAATCATCGGGCATGGGTGGGCGCTGCGCCTTATATTCAGCAAAAAGCTCGTCTCTAAAAGTAGGGCCTTTGGCATCAAAAACCACCGCAATCGGGCTGTTGGGGTAGGTTTTAATAAGGCTTCTAAGCATATTTAAAACACCTTTGACTGCACCCGTCGGCTGGCCTTTAGAGGTAATTAAAGGTGGCAGGGCATGAAAAGCACGGTATAGATAAGATGAGCCATCAACTAAAATAAGTGGCAGTTGGGCAGAAGCTGATTGCATAGGTGGTTCCAAATGTAGGGTAAAAGGTTAGTTTGCGTTAGAATATAAGAATTAGAAGTTATAGAAAGCATACTGAACTCTGCTAGAAAACGCATCCTTGAAGGAATTCTTATGAAAAAAATACGCTTGTTTAGTTTGCCAGCAATGATGTTTGCTTTGCTGCTAGCAGGTTCTGCTATGGCAAATACGCCAGAGCCGGAAATCACGATTCGACAAGAAGCGGATCGAACCATTGAAGAATACCGAGTAAATGGTTTGCTTTATGCCATTAAAGTTATTCCTAAGGTGGGTGAGCCCTATTATTTGGTAGATTCTGAAGGCGATGGGCAGTTAGATAAACGCCAAGAACGCGGCCGTTTATTAATTCCTAGTTGGATTTTGTTTAAGTGGTAGAAGTGAAGACCCTGTGAAGAAAAGCAAACTATCTAACCGTTTGAAAGCGGGTGTTATAAGTAAAGGTTGGTGGCTATTATCACTTTTACCCTTAGCTTGGGTGCAAGCCTTAGCTGTACCTATAGGAAGTTTGGTATGGCGTTTTGCTAAGCGTGAAAGAAACATTGCTAAGGTGAATTTAGCCCTGTGTTTTCCTAAAATGCCAAAAGCTGAACGCGACGCTTTGGGTAAACAGTCCATTATAGAAATTACCCGCACTATGTTAGAAATGGGGCGTATGTGGATGGCGCCTAAAGATAAAGTACTGGCCGATTTTGTTTCTTTTCAAGGCTTGGAAGCTGTAGAAGAAGCCAATAGAAATAAACAGCCAGTTATTTTGTTAGGCCCGCATATAGGCCAGTGGGAATTAATCGCTCAGTTTATATCGCACAAGTTACCTTTCACCTTTATGTATTCGCCACCTAAGCTAGCAGAATTAGATAGCACTATACGTGAAGGTCGCTGCCGTATGGGTGGCAACCTAGTGCCAGCCGATTTAAAAGGCGTTGCAGGTTTATTAAAAGCATTAAAGCGCGGTGAAATGATAGGGATTTTGCCCGACCAAGTACCCGAAAAAGGGCAGGGTGGCAAACTAGTCCCTTTTTATGGACAAGCTGCTTTAACTGCAACACTGCTACCTAAGCTGGTACAAAAAACCGGCGCCAAAGTTTTTACTGCTTTAGCTAAACGCCTACCCAAAGGCAAAGGTTTTGAACTGATTTTAATTCCAGCCGATGAAAAAGTTTATTCAGAAGATGAAGAAACAGCAGTAGCAGGCGTAAATGCCAGCGTAGAACAAATTATTGCCTATGCGCCTGAGCAATACCAATGGGCGTATAAACGCTTTAAAAATACACCCGGGAAAGATGTTTACAAAAGCTAGTTAACTTGCCTATTCAGATCAGTGTGTGATTAGATTAAAGCTGTTAATCGCATCACGAGGCAGAGAAAATCTGCTGCTGAGCCTAGTACCCGCTATTTATTCAATCTAAATTTAACTAGCCAATAGCATTGGTGAGAAATTGCATCTATTTACCTGTGTAGCTACAATGTATCTACTTTGGTTTTATGGAGGTGCTTATGTCTGTTTCAATTTCTAAGTGGGGCAATAGTGCCGCACTTAGGTTGCCCAAAAATATTTTAGATGCTTTGTCGCTGCAAGTTGGCGACCAAGTAAACCTTACTTTAAAAGAAAATACACTGGTAATAGAAGCAGCTAAACCTTCTTTAGAGGAATTGCTAGGCAAGATAACCACTGACAATAGCCATGTTGAACTAATCGCTGGTTCGGTAGGGAGTGAGTTGTTATGAGTTCTGCACCTAATGTGGGTGATATTGTTTTGCTAGACTTTAATCCACAAGCAGGGCATGAACAGGCAGGCAAACGCCCAGCATTAGTTTTAACTAACCGGTTGTTTAATCAAAAAACTGGGTTTGCATGGCTTTGCCCTATCACTAATCAGGCTAAAGGCTACCCTTTTGAAGTTGCTGTAGACGGCAGCAAAAAAACAACAGGAGTAATTTTAGTTGATCAATTAAAATCGTTAGATTGGAAGGCAAGAAACTTACGCACTGTTGATTCAGTTAATACTAGCTGTTTAAAAAATGTTAAAGAGTTGGCAGCAACTATTTTAAATAGTTAGCTAAAAATTAGAGGTAGCCTTATGGCTATTCATATTACAGCTACTCAATACTTGCAGTAGCAGATCGGCTCGCTTGTAGGTAAAACTACACTTGTGGATAAATCCAATTGAATTAGATGCTGGTGAGACTATTCCTGAGCTGCGTCAAGCTTTAGCTGAAGCGCAAACTATGCAGGGGCACATCACAACACCAGAGCAGATTTTAGTTCGCCAAGCTAGGGAGCGTACTGGGTTAACTCAGGCTCTTTTTGCACGTCGTATTTCAACTCCAGTTGCGACTCTTCGTGATTGGGAGCAAGGCAGATTTACTCCGCCTGGTGGTGTATTGTGTTTGTTGCGTTTACTGGTTAATCATCCTGATTTAACGAATGAGCTGGTTAATTAATGTTACCTATGGCTAGAGTTCACTGGTCTTAAATTCACTATAGCCTTCGTAGAAGTAGCTAACGTCTATGCCTTTCATAAAAAGTTCGCGGCTATTAACTTGGTTGGTTAAGGCATTTTTGAGTAGCTTTTTAATATCGGCATCATCGACTGGGCTGCGCTGCATGGCATTAAGGTAGGTTTCTTTATTAACTAAGTTCCAGTCAATGACCTGTTGTAGTTCTTTTTTTAAGATAAGGTCTAGCCAGATACGGGTAGCACGACCATTACCTTCACGAAAGGGATGGGCGACATTCATTTCAACGTATTTTTCAATGATTTGTTCAAAACTGCTTTGCGGCATTTTATCAATTTGCTTTAAGGCTGGCGCAAGGTAAATAACCGGTGCAAAACGAAAGTTACCTTTTGCAATATTCATTTCACGTAGTTTGCCTGCAAATTCGTAAATTTCACCAAATAAATAAGCATGAATATAAGATAAACCGGCAAAGGTGCCGGTTTCAGCTTGCTCAATATTGCCTGTATCAAAAAGTTGCTTGGCTTTTTGCTTGCTGATTTTCTCTTCAGCTTTTGCCAGCTCGACTTGGTGGGTGATATTGAGTTTGTTGTCTAAAATCATTACCCCACCTTTTCTAGCAAACAATAAAAGAACCCATCCTGCCCTTCTGCTTGTGGGAAAAGCTGTCTGCCTAGGCGTTGTTTTGTTCCCCAGTCTGCTTGAATAACCACTTCTTTAGCATCGGGTGTTTGGTGCAAAAAGCTGGCTAGGGGGTGTTGGTTTTCTTCTGGTAGTATCGAACAAGTGGCATAAAGTAGTTTGCCGCCTGCTTTGAGTAGCGGCCATAGCTTGTTTAACAGTTCTAACTGCAACTTAGC
Organism: Pseudomonadaceae bacterium; assembly: GCA_012727935.1. Classification (GTDB taxonomy): domain Bacteria; phylum Pseudomonadota; class Gammaproteobacteria; order Pseudomonadales; family Halomonadaceae; genus Marinospirillum. The sequence continues at coordinate 9,592 of JAAYGA010000062.1, forward strand.
CAGTTTGGGTATATCTGTTTCACGTCTTAATAATTTAATGTCTGGGTGACGTCTTATAACGCCAGTAGCTGAGCAAGGCGCATCTAATAAAATTCGGTCAAAAAGTTCGCCATCCCACCAGTTGGCTGTATCACCAGCATCTGCACATTTTACTTCTGCTGTAACTTGTAGGCGTTCTAGGTTTTCGTGAACACGGTTAAGGCGTTGGGCATCTATATCTAAAGCCACTAGGTTGATGTCGGCTGTTTCTGCTAGGTGGGCGGTTTTTCCGCCTGGGGCGCAGCAAGCATCTAATACCTTATGGCCATCTTTAAGGTCAATAACCAAAGGCACTAGCTGGGCGGCTTCATCTTGCACACTGAAAAAGCCTTCCGCAAAGTTGGGTAAGTTAGCTGGATGCGTTGGCTGGGCAAGGGTAATGCCCCAAGGGCTAAAGGGTGTAATGCTGGCTTCAACGCCTTGTTCTTCTAGCTGTTGAAGGTAGGCAGCACGGCTAATTTTGCGCTGATTTACCCTTAGTGTCATGGGCGGTTGCAAATTGTTAGCGGCACAAATGGCTTGCCAGTCTTGGCGGTAAGCTTTTTTGATTTTCTTTAGTAACCAAGGTGGGTGAGCTGTGGCGGCTAGTTCTTTACCTTCGGCTAGGGCAGTTAGCTCTACTTTTTCACGCTGAAAACGCCTTAGGCAGGCATTAATTAGGTTGCTTGCCCAAGGTTTTTTTAGGTGTTTGCTGGCTTCTACGCAGGTGTCTATGGCGGCATAGTCGGCGACCCTTTCTTCTTGTAATTGATATAAACCAATTAGTAATAAAAGGTGTACGTCTAAATCTTGGCTTTTAAAAGGGCGCTGCAATAACTGTTCTGCCCAAAAATTAAGCCGTGGGTAAAAGCGGCACACGCCAAAGGCTAGGGCTTGGGTTAGCGATGCTTCTTCACTGCTTAGCTTTTGTTGGGCTTTGGGTAGGCTGCTGGTTAGCGAGGTTTTTTGTTGCACTACCGGCAATAAAGCCTGCACTGCTTTTAAACGTGCGGCGACACCTTCGTTCATTGAAATACCTGTTTATTAGCAGCGAAGCGGTCGGGGTTGCCGTTGAGTAAATCACTGACCTGCATTTGTGGGCGGCCTGCCAGTTGTAAGCGGGTGATTTTTAAATAGCCTTGGCCACAAGCAATAATTAATGCATCTTTGGTTACTTCAACAAGGGTGCCAGGGGTTGCAGTGCTGGTTTGTTCTTGCAGTTCTGCTTCTGTAGCCGCTTCTGCTTGCCAAACACGTATAACCTCTTCGCCGTCTTTAAACCAAGCGACGGGTCTTGGGTTATAACCACGCACGGCACGGTCTAATTCAACCGCAGATAACTGCCAGTTTAACTGGGCTTCTTCTTTAGTTAGTTTGGCGGCATAGGTGGCTTCGGCTTCATCTTGTGTTTTGGCGGTTATTTCGCCTTTGGCAAGCAAGGGCAATAATTCTAATAACGCTGCGCCACCTTGTTCGGCCAGTTTGTCGTGCAGGCTGGCGCTGGTGTCGCTATTGGTAATCGGGCAATGGGTTTTAAGCAGCATAGCGCCAGTATCTAGGCCAGCATCCATTTGCATTAGGGTAACGCCGGTGGCTGCGTCACCTGCTAAGAGTGCCCGTTGAATGGGCGCAGCACCACGCCAACGGGGTAGTAAGGAAGCGTGTACATTAATGCAGCCTAA
>JAAYGA010000063.1 GCA_012727935.1 Pseudomonadaceae bacterium
GTTGCGATGGCTGTATTCGCCCTTCCCAATAGGCATGGAGTTCCAGCAACCAATAAAAAAAATTATTTTTTGAGTTATTCATAGCTTTCCTTATAAGCAAATACTTGCCATACATTTTAGCGCCTTTTTAGTGTATTCTTAGGCGTTATCTTTTCTAATTTATGTAACTGACAAGCCGAGACAAAATGGACACCCAGATCCCCGATTACCAACCCAGTCTACTGGAGCAACAGGCTCAGAGCTTCTGGGAAAAAAACCAATGTTTTAAAGCCGTTGAAGATGCTAACCGCGAAAAGTTCTACTGCCTATCTATGTTTCCCTACCCTAGCGGCAAGCTGCACATAGGGCATGTGCGTAACTACACCATTGGCGATGTTATTAGCCGTTTTCAACGTTCACTAGGTAAGAATGTTATGCAGCCAATGGGGTGGGATGCCTTTGGCCTGCCTGCTGAAAATGCTGCCATTCAAAATAAAGTTGCCCCCGGCGCTTGGACAAAAGAAAACATTGCCTACATGCGTAACCAGCTAAAATTGCTGGGTTTTGGCTATGACTGGAGCCGTGAACTGGCCACCTGTGACCCTTCTTATTACAAGTGGGAACAGTGGTTTTTTGGCAAGCTCATTGAAAAAGGCTTAGTTTACAAAAAGAATGCCATGGTGAACTGGGACCCAGTAGACCAAACTGTTTTGGCTAACGAACAGGTGATTGATGGTCGTGGCTGGCGTTCGGGCGCTTTGGTTGAGCGCAAAGAAATTCCTCAGTGGTTCTTAAAAATTACTGACTATGCTGAAGAGTTGCTGGCCGACCTAGACAAAGTGGAATGGCCTGAACAGGTTAAAACCATGCAACGCAACTGGGTGGGTAAATCTCGTGGCGTAGAAATGACCTTTGGCTTAAGAAATGAAGCCGCCGCTGTGTTACCTAACGGCCTAGAAGTTTATACCACTCGCCCAGACACTCTTTTTGGCGTGACTTATGTAGCCGTAGCTGCTGGTCACCCCTTGGCTAAAGCCGCTGCAGAAAACAACCCAGCACTGGCTGAGTTTTTAGTTGAATGCAGCAAAGGCGGCACGTCTGAAGCTGACCTTGCGGTAATGGAAAAGAAAGGTATGGCAACTGGCTTTACAGCCACTCACCCTTTAACTGGGCAACCAGTGCCTATTTGGGTAGCTAACTTTGTGCTGATGGAATACGGCACGGGTGCGGTGATGGCCGTGCCAGCCCATGATCAACGCGACTGGGAATTTGCCACCAAATACGGTTTAAACATTGAACAGGTAATCGAGCCTTTAGCCGGCGAAGAATGTGATATTAGCCAAGCTGCTTTTGAAGAAAAAGGCCGTTTAATTAATTCTTCTCAATACGACGGCTTAGAATTTGAAGCAGCGTTTAATGCCCTAGCCGGTGAGCTAGAAAAACAAGGCAAAGGCCGTGTAAAAGTTAACTACCGTCTGCGTGATTGGGGTGTTTCTCGTCAGCGTTATTGGGGTGCGCCCATTCCGGTTGAAAACGGCCCAAATGGCGAAACTCGCCCAGTGACCGATGCAGACTTGCCGGTTGTTTTGCCTTTAGAAGTTGAATTTGATGCGTCGGGTGGTTCACCGATTAAAAAAATGCCGGCTTTTTATGAACTAGACGATGGCTGGCAGCGTGAAACCGATACCTTTGATACCTTTATGGAATCTAGCTGGTATTACGCACGTTTTTGCAGCAGCGACAATAACGAAGCCATGTTAGATGAGCGGGCTAACTATTGGTTGCCGGTTGATATTTACATTGGCGGTATTGAACACGCTATTTTGCACCTTTTATATGCGCGTTTCTTCCACAAGCTAATGCGTGATTTAGGTTTGGTTGATTCAGACGAGCCATTTAAGCGCCTACTAACACAAGGCATGGTCATAGCTGAAACTTTTTACCGTGACCTACCCAATGGCGGCAAAGAGTGGTTTAACCCTGCCGATGTAGAAGTGGAAAAAGACAGCAAAGGCCGTCCGACCAGTGCAATTTTAACCACCGATGGTAAGCCTGTTGAAATCGGCGGCATGGAAAAAATGGCCAAGTCGAAGAATAACGGCGTTGACCCACAATCCA
>JAAYGA010000064.1 GCA_012727935.1 Pseudomonadaceae bacterium
GCATAAGCACAACCACGACCACGACAAGCAATCCAGACGACCCAGCAGGCAAAGAAACCCCACTTCAAAAAGCAGAAAAGAAGTATGCTGAGGAAATTCTAAAACTAACTAATCAGAAGCAGGCAGGTGTAGTTAATACCGAAGAGTATAATAAAGCCATTGATGACCTAAACAAGACTATTTACGAAGAGATTGGCGGTATCTTAGGATCTAACTCAACTTTAAACGAAACGTTCTTAAAAGCGAAGCAAGGGGTTGAAAATCCGCTCACTTCATTTAGCGAGCTAGGAAAATTAAACGATGAGTATAATAAAAGTTTAAAAGAGTTAATCCAAAAGCAAGAGTTAGGTTTAATTACAGAAGACGACTATAATAAAGAGCTTCTAGACCTTGTAAATGCCACAGCATCCAAAATCGCTTCATTCGAGAATATAACCGATGCGGAAAAAGAATATATTAAAAATCTCAAACAAATAGCAGCGTGGGAAGCTAAAAGTCCTATAAAAGAGGATAGAGATAAAACCTTTGACTACAAGAAAAGTGAATCCGATATTTTAGCTGAGGATTATAAATTGCAAGAAGACTTCTTAGAAAAACTTCAAGCACAATACGATAATACGGTTGCAAAATCAGCAGAAGCCTTAGCTCAGATAGAAGAAGAAAGTGCCAACCTAACCAATTTAGGCGACGCTTTAAAATTCGCTGAAATCAAAGAGGACTTAAAAGAGATAAATAAGTCGCTTTTAGAAGGAGCTGTTGATGGTGTGACTGGATTCGCAGATGCTATTGACAGAGCGGCTAGGTCATGGCAGAGATTAGCAAATGAGGATATGAGCACCTTTGAGCGAGCCGTAGCGATTATTAATGCAGTAGGTGATTCAATAAAAGGTTTAATGGGCACGTGGGAAGCGTATATGACATTGAAAAATCTCATTTCTACACGTGAACAAATTATTCAAGCTAGAGATAATGCAAATACAGCTCAGAGTATTGCTAATACAGTACCTGAGAGTGCCGCTGAAAAAGCAGCAGCAACCACAAATATAGCGGGCAACGTAGCCGAAGCAACGACCGAAGCAACAATTAGTGCAGCCAAACTACCATTCCCTGCAAATATCGCAGCGGTTGGATTAGCAGCAGCAGCAGTATTTGGTATATTATCGAGTTTTGCAAAGTTTGAGAAGGGTGGTATTGTCGGCGGTTTAAAAGGTGGGGATAGAAACCTTGTAAGAGTTAACGGTGGTGAAATGATAATGACTACAGCGCAACAATCTAAACTTTGGAATGCGGTTCAAAAAGGAGAGTTCGGAGGTGGAGGTGGTAATGTTCGGTTCGTTATTGAAGGCACTAAATTAGTTGGAATCTTAAATCAAGTAAATTCTAAGCAGTCAAGAATATAAGTACTAAATGTTGGTTTTCACAGCTAATAAGAAAGGATGTACGGATTAAAATATACCATACCATTTAAAACACTTTCCAACATTTCGTGTGAAATAAAGTTGGAGGAAAAGGGTTTCTCTGGCACTTCAATGGAGTTGAAGGCTGGGGGAACTCCTATCGTTATAAATGTTGACGAATCCGACCTTTTAACTCCTATACGTTCATCTGGCGCAACTATTCAAGTATTCGGCTCAGACTACTTGCAAGACTTATATTCAAGTGACCCGCAAGGCATTAAAGTTACTTTGTTAAGGAACAATTTAGTTTATTGGATTGGATTCTTGACACCAGATACATTTAGTCAGGATTTTTCATCTCCTGAATTTATCTACGACCTCGAATGCGTTTCGGCTTTTTCAACTCTAAAATAC
>JAAYGA010000401.1 GCA_012727935.1 Pseudomonadaceae bacterium
ATATCAAAGGGCGCGAGCCGCGAGGCGCAGGGCGCGGATCAGTTCGCTGCGCGTGGTGCGTCTGTATTAGTAGAAAATGCACGTTATGTCTCTTATTTGTCTCGAATGACCGAGAAAGAGTGCGAAAAATGGTCTGAAAGAATGGACGGACAACCAATGCATTCTGACAGGGCTATTAGCTATGTACGATGGGGGGTAAGCAAACAAAACTACGACGTGACCCCCGATGAGCGATTGTTTAGAAGATCAGAAGGCGGTGTGCTGCTCCCGGCAGGACTTAAACCCGCAAGAGCACCAGCAAAGTCAGCTTCAGGCACAGAGGTGGACGATGATAACTGGTAACGAAGTTGCACCTACAAGCACCGCGCTACAGGCGCGTGTTGCGCTGTTTCAGCCAAGTCAAAGGCCGAAAATGCTTGATGAGCAGATAATCAAAACAAAGTATGGCGAGTCAACAATTAAAGGAAGGCTTGGGCAACGTCATGCAGACATACTTGAAGCCTTACTGTTTTGTGCTGAGAAGAAGCGCGAAATTAGTGACGGCGGCATCGAACTGTTAGTTGATCCTGCACAAATACGGAAGGTGCTTTCTGATTCCCGTTATAGCTATGAGCAAATGGAAAAGCTGCTTGCAGAACTAAGGGCGGCAACAATAACAATAAGAGTGGATCATTTAGACTTTCCTATCATCGGGGGTCTTATTGATCACGTTGTACCAAGCCAAATGACACGCCACGACCCACTTAGCGGCGGTGAGCGCAATTTATGGCGCGTAAGGCTTGGCATTGCACTGGTTATGCTCCTGGAAAATGACCTATCTCTTTACTACACCCCCGCACCATTAGCGCGCCTAAAGCATGGCGTTAGCCAAGCAGTAGCAAGGCATGTGCTCACCCATAAAAATACTCCAGCTGGAGGCTGGCACCTGGATACGCTGATAAAAGCCGTTTGTGGCGATAATGCAAGCAGCCAAGAGATCAGAAATGGACGGCGAAGAATAAAAGAGGATGCCGAAAAATTGCTGGAATTAGGCATTCATCTTGACGAGCATCAGAGAGTAAAGCGTGCCACAACCGCCCGATAGCGTGCCACAACCGCCCGATAGCGTGCCACAACCGCCCGATAGCGTGCCACAACCGCCCGATTTTTTGCCTTTTTAGCAGTATTATTCAGGATCTTCAGGATCTTCAGGGGCGGATAAATCCCGCCCCCTGTTGGGGGTCGGTCTTTACCGCCAAAACCAAAGTCAAAACCATTAATGCCTGGTCTTGCTTGCAAGCTAAAGCTTGCTGCCGCCCAGTCAACAACCAAACCACCCCCGGCGCAAGCGCCGACCCCTGAGGGGTGTCAAAGACGATCAGCCAGCGGGGAAAAGGGTTGGGCTTGCGCCCTCACCCCCCTTGGTTGGGGTTGGGGTTGGTTTTTTTGTGGCCAGCTTTGCGAAGAACGCTCTCAGCGCGTTTAATCGCTGCATACACGCTTGCAGCTAGTTCTGCGCTTATATCGTCTTCATCTTCAAGTCGTGCTTCTAAGCATTCTGCAAGCTGTTCTGCACGCATGTCTGCGACCATTTTTTTGACTTCACGACTGTCTTTAGCTGCTTCAGCTGCTTTAGATTCTTTGTATTTTTCTAACTCTGCATCAAACGCTTCTTTAATGCGCTTAGAACCGTCTAAAACAGCCTTTAAGCGGTCGTTTGGCAAAAAGTCATGCTCACCCACAGACCCCAGCAAAACGTAGTCAGACCGCTTTGTAGTGCGGTTATAGCCTGCATACGCACGCACGTTGATGCGTTTACCGCGTTCGCTCAAGTGCAGCGTTACGTTTTCGAAGCTTTCAAGCTGTTCAATGATTTTTTTAATTTCTTCAGTCATACGTTAAAACCCTCTTTGCTTGTGATGCGTTAAGCATAACACAATAAGTTAAGCACATGCAAGCATTAAATGTTAATTGGTCTAACTATTTTAATGTTTAGCACATTTAACAAAATAAGTGTTGCAGCTTAACAGATTTATGTGTAGTATAATAAACATTAAGAGGTTTATCAGGCTAAACTAAAAAGGTGATAATATGCTAAACAAAAATAAAGGTAATGCGGCTAAACATAATTGTGTTAATCTGTATAAAGTAGGCTTAACGGC
>JAAYGA010000065.1 GCA_012727935.1 Pseudomonadaceae bacterium
CGTGGCTAGGGTGGTTGAGGAAGACTGGTTCAGCGACGACTCAGACTAACAAACCAGACTGGAGGAAAACGATTATGGAGAACGCCTATCAATGGGTAAAATTTTATGAGGCTCTTGCCGACAAACTTCTTGAGTTTAGTGATAAAAGGAGAGAACTCTTTGAGTTGATGAAAAAGGTGCGCTCGGAACAACCGCTTATGGAGTACCTCAACTTCGAGCGTGAGGACTGGTGGGGACCGCGTAACTATCATATGGATCCACTATCCGTGATTGGAATATTCAATCGCAAAACAACTGATGCCAATAGGATAAACTTGGCGCAAGTAATCGCTGAAACATTCGGTGTGGAAGTCCCTGCACCTACTCAATTTGCGGGGATTCCGGTCTTGAACCCTATGCGATCGTTCTTTATGGGTCCCGATGACATCTGGGAACTGTTCATGGAAGCAATCGTATCCGCCCAAACAGACAGCTTTTCAGATGAATTTAAGACCGCTTTTGAAAAGGCTGTTTCAGTGAAAGGCAATGGCCTGGCTTCCATTACAATGGGTTTATATTGGATACGGCCCAATGTTTTTATGCCCCTTGATAGTAACTCCAGAGCCTTTGTCAATGCATATTATGGCATTACTACTCCGAGTGGCAACTGCACGGGAGAAGAATACGTCGCTTTCCTAAAAACACTTAAGGCTAAGGTTGCCGAGCGGTCACCTGACATGACATTCCCTGAAGTATCATATGCCGCTTGGATGCAAAAAGAAAGCAAAGTCGTACGGGATTCTATTCAGGCTTTTTCATCCAATGACGAACAGACACAGTGCACAGCGTTTAAGCAGTGGTACATCAACAATGGTGGGTCGTCGAATACGGCCAACACCATATCAACCGCTATTGGAAAAGCACGCCTGAAAGATGGTCGGGCAGTATTCGCTGTTACCACTTTTGATGAATTGGATGCCTTGATACAAAACGCTAGTCTTAATGGTTATTTCCAATCAAGCCGCAGTGATTATGCCAATATGGAAGATGTCTTTAACATTGACGCTACCACTCAGCGGGACAATCTGAAAAGTGGTATCAAGTACTATCTTGATTTTCTGAAGAGCGATTGTGTGACTACCTCTTCTACTAAGCCGGCTGCTTGGATATTCCAAGGTAACCCGAAGTATTATGATGTGGTTGGGGCTGTCGAAAACTTAGACACAATAATGTGGTCAGTTAATCAATATTCGAAACAGATAAAGAAAGGTGATAAAGCTTATATCTGGCTGTCTGGTTCCGACGGAGGCATCATTGCTTCCGGTTTGATTTTATGTGATCCTGAAATAAGAAAGCCAGATCTAAGCGACCCATATAATCGTGGGGGCGCACTAAAAAAAGAACCGTACATGGCGGTGGACATTCAAATCGAAAGAAAACTCACGCTTGAGAGAGTGTCGCGCGCCGTCTTACTCGTTGATGAGCGCACGAAACATCTTGAAATACTAACTCGTCCCAGTGCTACGAACTTCCGTGTCACAAAAGCGGAAGAGGAAGTCATAGAAAGTATTATTCGTGGCACCTACAAGGAAGCGACTGTAATCGATAATCCGAAAGTTGAAATTGTTAGAAAGCGGAGATACTGGCTGTATGCTCCGGGTGAACAAGCTAGATTTTGGGATGAGTTTTACGATGCAGGCATAATGGGCATCGGTTGGGATGAAGTTGGGGATCTCTCCCAATATGAAACTAAGTTCAGTATAAAAAGCATCATGAAGCAAATGTACGGTGAGGATAGATCCTACATAAACAACGGGCATGCTCTATGGCAGCTTTCTAACGAAATTTCAGTTGGCGATATTGTTTTTGCTAAACGAGGAAAGAATATCATTGTTGGGCGCGGTATTGTTGAGTCGAATTACGAATTTGATAAGTCCCGTAAAGAGTTTAAGCATATTCATAAGGTTAACTGGACACACAAAGGAGAATGGGAGCAC
>JAAYGA010000066.1 GCA_012727935.1 Pseudomonadaceae bacterium
ATCAGTAGTTGGAATGGTGCTCAACCAAGGCGCTGGCTCTCTCAGTTCGAGTGGGAGGGCCGGTCTGCGCCCCGTATTGCTTAATTAACGATTTGCGACACCCTCTTTAGGTCGGGGAGGATGTCAAATTGAGTTGGGCAATAGCTCCTGCCTACTTTACTGCTTCTTAGTGCCAAGTGTTTGGTTGGCCTGCCTGTTACTCTGCTTCGCCATAATTTAAAACTAGTCGATTTTAAGTTAAGGCGCATAAATTTAATAACTTCAGCTTCAGTTAAACCGTAAAGGTGCTGAATTGCCTCAAAGGGTGTTCTGTCTTCCCAAGCCATTTCAATAATACGTGATGCATCTGCTGAATTCATAACTCTTCCATTAAAAAATGTAATTTAAGATTGCTTATTGCTGGTGGCTAATATTACCAAATAATTACTTGCGCTGTGGTTCTTCTTAGGCCAATCTAGTAAGTAATAGCTTACTTACTTTAAGGTGTAGTAATGACCAGCAACTTACCTGACCAACCCTTACCAAAACACTTGCCAGCCGATGAACGGCGTGCTGCCACGGTGAAAACAGTGATTGATTTAGCCGCCGAACAAAACCCCAGTGAAATTACTACTACCGTCATAGCGCAGCGCATGGGGCTAACCCAAGGGGCGCTTTTTCGCCATTTTCCTAAAAAAACCGATATTTTTCAAGCTGTTATTTGCTGGGTGGCAGACACTTTGCTGGCGCGAATTGATGCCGCCGCTGCCGGTGTTGAATCGCCGTTAGTGGCTTTGGAAGCTGTTTTTATGGCGCACGTAGGTTTTGTTGCTAAGCACCCAGGGGTACCTAGAATATTGTTTGGTGAATTGCAGCAGGCAGGTGAAACCTTGCCTAAACAAAGGGTGCAAAGCTTAATGCAGCAGTATGGCAAGCGTTTAACGGTTTTACTGGAAGCAGGCAAAGCGCAGGGTGAACTGGTGGCTGATTTAGATGTGGGTGCTGCTAAAGCTTTATTTTTGGGCAGCATTCAAGGCTTGGTGGTGCAATCAATGATGGGTAATCGGGTGGCAAGCATTGGCGAGGGTGCGCCCGATGCTTTTGCCATTTATCGGCGTGGCATAAGGAATGCCTTATGAAAATTTTAGGTTTACAGCGCCGTACTTTGGCTTTATTTGCCGTTATTTTGTTGCTGCTAAGTTTGTTCTTTTATGTGGCGTTGCGCTCAGGGCCTTTAGCGCCCCTTGCCGTGACCGCTGCCCCCGTCGAGCTGCGTAGCCTTGCGCCTGCTTTATTTGGCCTTGGCACAGTGCAAGCCCGTTACACCCATAAAATAGGCCCTGTTTTTACTGGCCGCTTAAAGCAGTTAACAGTTCAGGTGGGCGATTTTGTTACGGCTGGGCAGCTGCTAGGGCTGATGGACAGTGTTGACCTTGATGAAAAAATACAAGCACAGCAGGCTGCCATTCGCCGTGCAAAAGCCGTTAAACGCCAAGCCGAGGCCACCCAAGCCTTTGCTTTAGGGCAGGTTAAGCGTTATGACTCTTTATTGCTGTCTAAAAATGCCAGTGAAGAAAGCATTGCCGTTAAGCGCCAAGAATTAGCCATTGCTAGGGCGGCTTTAGATGCCACGCAGGAAGACATTCTGCGCTTAACAGCCGAATTTAGCGCCTTAAAGGTGCAGCAAGCTAATTTGCAGTTAATTGCGCCCATGGCAGGTTTGGTGGTGGCTCGGCACGTTGATTTGGGCACCACGGTTATGGCTGGGCAGCCTGTTATTGAAATGATTGACCCTAACCACCTGTGGGTGGATGTGCGTTTTGATCAAGTCAGCGCCACGGGCTTGGCAGCCGATTTACCTGCCCAAATTGTGTTGCGTTCCCAGCAGGCCAACGCCTTGTCTGGCAAGGTGTTGCGTGTGGAACCCTTGGCTGATGCGGTAACCGAAGAATTGTTGGCTAAGGTGGTGTTTGACCAAGCCCTTGTGCGTTTGCCGCCCTTGGGTGAATTGGCTGAAGTGACTTTGCAACTGGCCCGCTTGCCCGCTGCCCCAGTAATTCCCAATGCCGCCATTCAAACGGTGAAAGGCCAACGGGGCGTTTGGAAACTGGTGGACGACAAGCCCGTGTTTACTCCGCTTTTATTAGGCTTTTCTGACCTAGAGGGTTATGTGCAGGTAAAGCAAGGCTTGGCGGTGGGCGATGAAGTGATTGTTTACAGCCAAAGCGCCGTAACGGGGCACAGTCGCTTGCTTATTACACGCCGCTTGAATGGCGTTACACCATGATTAGCCTTGCCGGACGGGATATTTTACACGCTTGGGGCAAATTTGTTTTTACTGGCATTGGCTTGGGGTTATTAATTGGCGTTACTTTAACTATGGCCGGTGTTTATCGTGGCATGGTAGAGGATGGCAAGGTGCTGCTTGATAATTCGGGTGCTGATTTATGGGTGGTGCAGCAAGAAACGCTGGGGCCTTATGCTGAACCTTCCAGCCTTCCCGATGACATTTGGCGCAGCATTTGGGTGATGCCAGGCGTTGCAGAAGTTGCCAATGTAACCTACCTCACCATGCAAATAACCCAAGGCACAACCGATGTTCGCACCCTAGTGGTGGGCATTACCGCAGGCGGTGCAGGCACTTTGGGTTGGCCGCCTTATTTGGTGGCAGGCCGCCAGATTACCCGTGGGCATTACGAAGCCGTGGCCGACATTGCCAGTGGTTTTAAACTGGGCGATACCTTAAAAATTCGCCGCAATGCGTATCAGGTAGTGGGCTTAACTCGCCGCATGGTGTCAGCTAGTGGCGACCCAATGATTTTTATTCCCCTTAAAGATGCCCAAGAAGCGCAGTTTTTAAAAGACAATGCCGCCATTTTAATGCAGCGTCGCCGTGCTGAAGCTAACCTTAGTTCTTCTCTTAGCTCCACTTCAGTGAATGCTGTTTTGGTGCGAATTAAGCCAGAATTTTTGCCCCAAGAAGTGGCTGAACCCATTCGCCGCTGGCAGCGTTTTACTGTGTATGACCGCAAGCAAATGGAAAATATTTTAGTTGATAAGCTGATTGCCACTTCGGCTAAGCAAATTAGCTTGTTTTTAGTGATTTTGGCGGTGGTCTGTGCGGCCATAGTGGCGTTTATTATTTACACCCTAACGATGGATAAAATTCGTGAAATTGCGGTATTAAAGCTGATTGGCGCCCGCAGTTCTGCCATTGTGTGGATGATTTTGCAGCAGGCGATAGTGCTGGGAATAATCGGGTTTGTGGTGGGTAAAATTGCGGCCACCTTTGCAGCGCCCATCTTCCCTAAGTATGTGCTGCTATTGCCAACCGATTCATTGCTGGGTTTTTTTGCCGTGCAAGCCATTTGTGTATTGGCCAGCATTGTTGCCATTCGCATGGCGCTAAAGGTTGATCCTGCTGAGGTTATAGGTTAAAAAATGAGCAATAAAGGCATACGTATAGAAAATTTAAGCAAACGTTTTGGTGAAGGCGATGCGGCTGTTTTTGCTTTAAAAGACGTTACTATGCAGGTGTCGCCGGGTGAAGTGGTGGGCTTAATTGGCCCTTCGGGTTCAGGTAAAAGCACGCTATTAAAATGCTTGGGTGCGGTGGTTGATCCAACCGCTGGGCGCATGTTGTTAGATGACCAAGTGATTTATGACAATGGCTGGCAGGTGCGTGATTTAAGTGCGCTGCGCCGTGACAAGATCGGCTTTGTATTCCAGTCGCCTTATTTAATTCCTTTTTTAGATGCCACCGATAACGTGGCTTTATTGCCCATGTTGGCCGGTGTACCAAACGAAGAAGCCCGCCGCCGTGCTTTAGAACTATTGACTGCCTTAGATGTACAGCACCGTGCCAAAGCCATGCCGTCCCAGTTATCGGGCGGTGAACAGCAGCGCATTGCCATTGCCCGTGGCTTGGTTAATCAGCCGCCGGTTATTTTGGCCGATGAACCCACCGCGCCGCTAGATTCTGTGCGGGCTATGGCGGTAATTCGCATTTTAAATACTATGGCGCAACGCTTTAATACCGCCGTTATAGTGGTGACTCACGATGAGAAAATTATTCCTACCTTTAAGCGAATTTACCATATAAGGGACGGCGTAACCCACGAAGAAAAAGGCGAAGGGCGAGAGCCAACTTAATTGCTATTTTTAAGGCTAGGCAAGCAGCCGCTGGTCAACGTGTTAAACTCACTGAATACACGCTATTACAACGACTTAAAGAGAAGGATTACCTCTGATGAAAGCCACTTGGCCGCTAGATAAAGATCCCTATGCAGACCGTGAAGCCAGTACTTATGAGCACCCCGTGCCTAGCCGCGAATACATTTTAGACTGCTTAAAAGATGCCGGTTGCCCTATGAGCCATGAGCAGCTATGTAAAGCTTATGGCATGACAGATGAAAATTCGATTGAAGCCCTAAGGCGCAGATTGATAGCAATGGAACGAGCGGGGCAGTTACTGATTAACCGTCGCCGTGCCTATGTGTTAATTGATAAATTAGATTTAATTAAAGGCCGAGTGCAAGCTCACCGTGATGGCTATGGTTTTTTAATTCCTGAAAAGGGCGGTGAAGACCTTTATTTACACAACCGCCAGCTGTCTAAAGTTTGGGATGGCGACATTATTTTAGTGCGTGAAATGGGTACTGACCAACGGGGCCGCCGTGAAGGTGCTGTTGTTGAAGTCTTGGAAAGGGGTGTTACGCACTTAACTGGGCGCTTAAAGTTTCGCTCGGGCGGTTTTGCCGTAGTCGTACCCGAAAACACTTCCTTGCACCATGAAGTGCTTATTCCATCTGATGAATTAAATGGTGCCACTGAAGGTGAAATTGTTCAGGTTGAAATTACCGAACACCCCGGGCACCGCCGTATGGTAGTGGGTAAAATTACTGAAGTTTTGGGTGATTTTATGGCCGCTGGTATGGAAATTGAAGTGGCGCTACGCAGCTATAACCTGCCTTTTGAATGGTCGGCTGCTGTCACTGAACAGGCAAAGAAGTTTAGTAGCCAAGTCAGTGAAGAAGACAAGGCGCTGCGCGTTGATCTACGAAATTTGCCCTTGGTCACCATTGATGGTGAAGACGCTAAAGACTTTGATGATGCTGTTTATTGTGAAAAAACAGCGTCTGGAAACTGGAAGTTATGGGTGGTTATTGCCGATGTTTCTCATTACGTTGGGGTTAATTCACCCCTAGACCAAGAGGCCAGAACACGGGCAACTTCGGTATACTTCCCTGGGCGCACCATTCCTATGTTGCCCGAAGTTTTGTCTAACGGCCTGTGTTCATTGAACCCAAAAGTTGACCGCTTGTGCATGGTGTGTGAAATGGATGTTAGTAAAACGGGTGAGTTAACTAGCTACCAGTTTTATGAAGGCGTAATGAACTCTAAAGCGCGTTTAACCTACACCCAAGTGGGTGCGCTAATTGATGAGCCAGAAAGCGCAACAGCACAGCAAATGGGTGAAGACTACCCCCAGCTAATTCAGCCTTTGCAGCATTTACATGGTTTATATAAAGCTTTACGCAAGG
>JAAYGA010000067.1 GCA_012727935.1 Pseudomonadaceae bacterium
CAGGCCGTTGCTAAGCAAGTCGGTATTACGGAAGTTTATGCGGAAGTAAAACCGGATGAAAAAGCCGATAAGGTAAAAGAGTTACAAGCCAAAGGTTTAAAAGTGGGCATGGTGGGTGATGGTATTAATGACGCGCCAGCACTAGCTCAAGCCCATGTGGGTTTTGCGATAGGAACAGGCACAGACATTGCGATAGAAAGTGCGGACTTAACCCTAATGCGTGGTTCGTTGCATGGGGTGGCCGATGCCATGCTGATATCACGCGCTACGGTGCGCAATATCTGGCAAAACCTGTTTGGCGCGTTTATCTATAACTCCTTAGGTATTCCGCTGGCCGCTGGGGTGCTTTACCCACTCACAGGCTGGCTATTAAGCCCTACCTATGCTGCCGCCGCTATGGCCTTGTCATCGGTAACAGTAGTGACTAATGCTAATCGTCTGCGTTATGTAAAGCTTGATAAATAAGCGTTCAATACAATAAAAAAAACCTAGCGGAAGCTAGGTTTTTCTATTCTATCTTAATTGAATTAATTCCCTTGACTACGCGCTCTAGCTTTACTTGCCATTATCGCTCGCTGCATATCTGACTGAAAACCAGACACATCAGCCTCTTCTTTCTCCAAGGCTTCCATGCCTTCAGCTAGCAGGTTGGGTGTTGCGGCTAACTCATGTTTAGCCTTAATTTTTAAATGTTCCATCGTATCGCGCACTTCACTAAACACACTACTAAAGTGTTCTTGGTCTGTTCCACGGTATTTTTTTAGCTCTGTTAATATATTTTGGTAATAAATAAGTGCCGCACGGTATTTGTTATTTTGTAGCTGAGCCGCAGCCAAAGACTTATTCATTTCAATAATAACTTGGGTAGCAGCGTAGCGAATATTGGTTAAAAACTCTTTACCCTTTGCTTCAGCAATGCGCCCTTCTCGAAACTCTTTCATAATCAAGAACTGCACATTTTTAAGCAGGTTCATAGTCTCTTGACCTTTCTTCTGGTCTTCAATGGGTTGAGGGTTGGGGTTAGGATTAGACTTAACTTCTGAAACCACCTGTTCTGCATTTTTTAATAAAAACAAAAAATTATCACTTGTATCGCCTAAGTCTTGCTGAACTTGCAACAACGCCATCCAACGATCAGCCAAAGCTGCCCGCAAATCATAAGGCAACAAATGTGGCCTTATTTTAGTTAATAAAGGTTCAATACGTTTAGCTTGCGTTTGAATATCTTGAATTTTTCGTTCTGTCTGAATACGCTTTTCTTCCTTAACTTTACGGTGATGCACCAGAAAAATTGTTACAAAAGCTACCAGTACCACTAGGCCAAGCACGATAAGAGGAACCATTTTCAATCCATTAAAGTTTAGTAAATTCTAATAAGCCGTGAAATATACTGTTTTTAGCCTTTTTTTTCTACCTTAGCCTAGTGATAATTTTATTTTTAAGTTTTTTGCATATTCTAAATCGGTCTATCCGGCCACCTTGTTATAACCTCTAATGACGATTAATCTAACCACAATATTTAGAACACCCTTTTAGAGGAACATAAGATGTCTATAAAATTCAAACACCTAGGTAAAACTTTACTAGCGACCAGCCTAACTTTAGCCCTTGGTAGCCCTGTTGTTTTAGCTGCAGATAATCCCAGCCTATTAAACTCTTCTTACGATGTTGCGCGTGAATTGTTTGCCAGCTACAACGAACATTTTAATGACCATTGGCAAGAAAAAACGGGTCAAAAAGTTGAAATCAAACAATCTCACGCAGGTTCTTCACGCCAAGCCCAAGCCATTATTCAAGGCTTAAGTGCTGATGTGGTGACTTACAACCAAGTCACCGATGTGGATATCCTGCATGAAAGAGGCAACCTTTTACCTAAAGATTGGCGTCAGAAGCTGCCTAATGCCAGCTCACCTTATTATTCCACCATGGCGTTTTTAGTTCGCAAAGATAACCCCAAAAACATTAAAGATTGGGATGACCTAACCCGTGATGACGTTGGTCTAGTGCTGCCCAACCCTAAAACGTCAGGTAATGGACGCTACAGCTATTTAGCTGCTTTAGGCTTTGCTCAACTAAAATTCAACAAAGATGAAGCCAAGGTAGATAAGTTTTTACGCAAGTTTCTAGGCCGCGTTGCTGTATTTGATACCGGTGGCCGTGGCGCAACCAACACTTTTGTAGAACGTGGTATTGGCGATGCACTACTAACCTTTGAATCAGAAATTCAAGGCGTTATTAAAGCCTTCCCAGATCAAGAGTTTCAAATCATTGTGCCTTCCAGCAGCTTCTTAGCTGAGTTCCCCGTTGCAGTGGTCGAAAAACCGGCCAAGCGTAATGGCAATTTTGAACTGGCGACTGCCTATTTAGAACACCTTTATACAGAAGACAGCCAGCGCTTGTTAGCCAGCTTTAACTACCGTGTCCACGACCCAGTGGTTAAAGCTGAAACTGCGGCTAACTTCCCTGACTTAAAGCTACTGACCATTGAAGAAATTGCTGGCAATTGGAAAAACGCCATGCAAGTTCACTTTGCCAGTGGCGGTAAATTAGACCAGTTGCAGCGTAGATAACACCATGACACCTGCTAGCCTGCTTCCTAAAAATCTTACTTCTAAAGTTCTAGTAAGCAAAAGTTTCAAAGTTACCGGCAGACACGTGCTGCCGGGCTTTGCTTTAAGCCTTGGCATCTCACTGCTTTTTATTAGCTTGGTATTACTTTTACCTTTAAGCGGCCTGCTAATTGAAGCAGCGGGCATGAACTGGGCAGATTATTGGGCAGTGGTCACCGACCCAAGGGTTATGGCTTCTTATCAAGTCACCCTGTTAATGGCTTTAGGTGCTTCCTTGCTAAATGGCGTAGTGGGGTTATTGCTGGCTTGGGTTTTGGTGCGCTACACCTTCCCCGGTAAACGCTTAATAGATGCGCTAGTCGATTTACCCTTTGCACTGCCTACAGCAGTAGCTGGTATTACCCTAGCCACTTTGTTTTCAGCGCAAGGTTGGTACGGCCAAGGCTTGGCTAAGTTAGGCATTCAAGTGGCTTATACACCCTTAGGTATTTTAATTGCCATGCTTTTTACCAGCCTGCCGTTTGTAGTGCGTAATGTTCAGCCAGTTATGGAAGACTTAAATTCAGGCGATGAAGAAGCTGCGCTTAGCTTAGGTGCTAAGGATTGGACAGTGTTTAGACGGGTGATTTTTCCAGCCCTTTGGCCTGCGTTAGTAATGGGCGTGGTGCTGTCTTTTATTCGTAGCCTAGGTGAGTTTGGCGCAGTTATTTTTATTGCTGGCAATATGCCCTATTTAAGTGAAGTGACCAGTTTAATGATTTTTGTGCGTCTGCAAGAATTTGATTATGCCGCTGCTAGTGCCATAGCGTCAGTTATTTTAATGGCTTCTTTGGTGTTGTTGTTTGCAGTGAATATTTGGCAAACCCGCTACCTTAAACGGCTAAAAGGCAGTCAATAATGAGTAACCATAAAACTAACTATCAACAACGTATTGGCGACCAACCTTGGTTAAGGCGATTATTGATTGGCCTAGCTTTTTTGCTGGTGGGTATTTTGTTGGTCGTGCCTTTAATAGCAATTTTTGCTCAAGCTTTAAGTGCTGGCTTAAATGTTTTTTGGGTCAATCTTAGCGATAAGTACACGCTACATGCCATAGGTTTAACCCTATTAGTAGCCGCTTTAACCGTGCCTTTAAATTTAGTTTTTGGGGTGTTTTTAGCTTGGTTAGTGACTCGCTTTGAATTTCCTGGCCGCCGCATTTTGATGACACTGATTGATATTCCTTTTGCGGTTTCGCCGGTGGTTGCTGGCCTTATGTACCTTTTGCTTTATGGCAGCAATGGTTGGGTGGGTGGCTGGTTAATGGAAAACGACCTACAGCTGATGTTTGCTTGGCCGGGCATAGTCATGGTGACCGTATTTATTACCTGCCCTTTTGTGGCGCGTGAACTGATTCCTTTAATGCAACAACAAGGCAGTTCTGAAGAAGAAGCGGCGCTTAGTTTAGGTGCTAGTGGTTGGCAAATGTTTCGCCGTGTGACGCTTCCGAATATTAAGTGGGCGTTACTCTATGGCGTGGTTCTAACCAATGCCCGGGCGGTAGGCGAGTTTGGTGCAGTGTCCGTGGTTTCGGGCAACATTCGTGGTGAAACTAATACCCTGCCGCTGCATGTCGAGCTGCTGTATCAGGACTATAACTTAGTCGGTACTTTTACTAGCGCCACCTTATTAGCAGCTTTGGCCTTATTAACCTTGGTCGTAAAAACTTTTTTAGAATGGCGGCAACAACAAAGCGCCAGCTAGTTTTAGGTGAAGAAAATTTTAGGAACAGAACAGTTTAGGTAATAAATAATGAGCATTCAAATTAAACAGATTAGTAAGCAGTTTGGTGATTTCCAAGCCCTTAAACCGCTAGATTTAACCATTAATGAAGGCGAGCTAGTGGGCTTATTAGGGCCTTCGGGTTCTGGTAAAACCACCCTGCTGCGTATTATTGCTGGCTTAGAAACTGCCGACCAAGGGCAAATTTTATTTAGCGGCAAAGACGTCACTAACTTACACGTTAGAGACCGTAAAGTAGGCTTTGTATTTCAGCACTATGCTTTATTTCGCCACATGACCGTAGCTGAAAACATTGCTTTTGGTTTAGATGTACTGCCTAAAAAGCAGCGCCCGACTAAAGCAGCCATTAAACAACAGGTCGCAGAACTGCTAGATAAAGTTCAGCTAAGCCATTTAGCCAGCCGTTACCCAGCCCAGCTTTCGGGCGGTCAAAAACAACGCATTGCCTTAGCGCGTGCGCTAGCCATGCAACCGCGTGTGCTACTGCTTGATGAGCCCTTTGGTGCGCTGGATGCCAAAGTACGCAAAGAGCTGCGCCGTTGGCTACGTAACCTGCATGATGAATTGGGTTTTACTAGCGTGTTTGTTACCCACGACCAAGAAGAAGCCTTAGAAGTGTCTGACCGTGTAGTAGTCATGAGCCAAGGGCAAATAGAACAAGAAGCCACACCGCAAGATTTATACCAGCAACCAGCCAGTCGTTTTGTGTATGACTTTTTAGGTGGCGTGAATGTGTTTGAAGGCCAAGCATCTTCTTTAAAAAGCAATCGCCTAGAGCAAGGCAAGGCTTGGGTGGCGTTTCCTGACGGGCATAAAGCAGAGGCCGGACAGCTTTACTTGCGTTCCCATGAACTCAGCCTAAGCAACCAACCTTCAGCAACCGCACACCTGCCGCTAAAAATTAAAGCGGTGAGCTTAATTGGTGCTGAAGTGCGCGTTGAATTAGAACCGCTAGGTTGGCAGAGCCAAGATTTATGGGAAGTGGTTATTAGCCATTCCCACTACAACACTTGGCAACCACAAAGAGGCGATACTTGTTTTGCACAGCCTCATTCAGGTCAACTTTTTGCTAGTAACACAGAAAACCAACCACTGGCAATTAACTGGATAAGAGGTATACCTTTGGTGAAAACTGCCTAAATACTAGTTAACAGGTATGCAATATGAAACATAAGAAGTGCTTTAAATTACAAGCGGTAGCAAGGATGCTGCATAACACAGCAATCATAAAAAAAACACTAGGCCGTTAGTCTTAGTTCGCTTCTTATTCATAGTATAAACTGGCATATTGTCGCTCAGGTCTTATCAATTCCAATAACAAGAGTAGTCCTGACCATGAGTTTATATCAAAAAATAGAAAAAGCTTTTTGGTACACCCTTACCCGAAAAATTATTGGTAATGTCATTGCCCTTTTATTACCTCAAGCCATCCTAGTAGCCTCTGCCATCCTACTACTAACCAAATTAGAAAAAGAAGTCACCGCTGTAGGGCAACAAGCAGCCCTTTACCCTATGCTAATGAGTTTTTGGTGGCTCTTGGGTATTTCTAGTTTTATTATGCTAATTGTTGCTATTTTTACCATTTTTTTTATGCGTAAATTATTTGTAAAACCCATTCGTGATATTACCAAAATACTAAAAGCTATCCGTGAAAAAAATGGCGATATTTCAGCTACCTTACCTGATTACACTCACGATGAAATTTCAGAAATGGCACGCAGCTACAATGAGTTTTCTGGTCAGTTAAAAGAAATGATCAATGAAGCACGCGATAACTCAGTTAATGTGGCACTCAATGCTGCTCGCGTACAAAAAATGGTTAATCAAGCCAATGCCTCATCGCTTGCTCAAGAAGAGCGCACTGAACAAATTTTAGAATCTAGCAGCCAATCAACCCAAGCCGTTGAAGAAATTGCCGCTAATACTGTTCATATTAGCGACCAGACTAATCGTAACCTAGAAGAAATCCACCAATCGAGTGACGAATTAAAAGGTGTTTCTGAACAAATTCAAGGGGTTGCCAAACTTGCCCAAGGCTTCCAAAAAACGGTTTCAACTCTAAGTAAAAACTCTGAAAACATTATTACTATCTTAAGGCTGGTCGAAGATTTTTCCGAACAAACTAACCTTCTAGCTTTAAACGCTTCAATAGAAGCAGCGCGAGCCGGTGATGCAGGCCGTGGCTTTGCCGTAGTGGCAGATGAAGTAAGAAACCTAGCCCAAAAAGTAGGCGAAGCAACGCAGTAAATTAATACCAACATCACTGAAATGACTGGCTTAGTTAAACAAACCGAAGTCGGTTCTAGCACTATTTTAGAAGATGTTCAGGAAGCGGAAGGCTTTATGACCCGTACTAGCGATCAGTTTATTGGTATGGTCGCAGGCTTTGAACAAATGAGCCAACAGCTCACCACCATTTCTGCGGCAATAGAAGAGCTTTCTCACACCAACCGCATGACGCACAAAAACGTGACTAGCATTGCCGACCTGTCTCACTCGGTTAAAGAAGATATGCAACTTTCAAGAGAAAGTGCTTATGAATTAGAAACAGCAACCCAGCGCACCCAAGAACTCTTATCGCGCTTTATTATTGGCTATGGTGGTTTTGAAAGAATTACTCAAATTGCCTTAAGTTATGCTGAAGAAGTATCAGAAAAACTAGAAGGTTTGGCCAGTCAAGGCGTTAACCTGTTTGATAAAAACTACCAAGCAATAAACCCTAATGAGAAATACATTCATTATATGACCAGCTACATTAAACCCTCTGCAAGTGTGTTGCAGTCTTTATACGATAATTTTCTTCAAGCTAACCCAGAGTTTATTTATGCAGTAGGGATTACCAGCGACGGCTATGTTCCTATCCACCATGCTAAGGTTTCTAAGCCTAGAACGGGCGACCCAGCGATTGACAACCTGCATTCTCGCCAGCAAAGAATTTACTTTGATACCCGTGCTGAAAAACGCCGTTGCATTCATGATAGCCCCTTTTTATTACAAACCTTTATACGTGATACTGGTGAGATTCTTAACGACCTTTCCATCCCGCTTTTTGTATCAGGTAGACGTTGGGGTTCTTTGATTATGGGCTTTGAAACCAGACACCTATTAGCTGAATAGTTTTATAGCCAAAACGTTAAGCAATAGCGTTGCTGAGGACGCTAGCACAAGGCAAAAACCTTCGAAAAAGCGCAGTTTACGTGTTTGTAAATGAGCATTTTAAGAAGGTTTTTAACGCAGTTCTAGCTACGCAAGTAGCTATTTAATAATATTCTGTTCTCTTGCCATTGCAAAAGCCGCCTGAGGACCCGCCCAAAGCGAAGGTAAAATAATCAGTGAAACAGGTATTGCACTAATCACAATAAACTGTTGTAGTACACCTATTTGGCCTGCGCCCATGTAAAGCAGCACACCCGCCATAACCGCCATAGCGATACCCCAGAAAGCACGAATCGCAGTATGTGGGTGATCGTGACCCGCACTCACCACAGCAATGGCATAACTCATAGAATCACCAGTGGTTGCCACAAAAATAGTGGTTAACAACAAAATAGCTGCCGCCATAAAAGTACCGCTGGGCAAAGCTTGGGCTACTGCAATAGTGGCTTGGTCAAAATTAAAATTTTGCAAAGTTTCAGATAAATTAACCGCAACCTGAACCACCTAACAGCGTAAACCAGATAGTGGTTGCGATAGGTGCTAATACTGCAACCGCAAGAATCATTTCACGAATAGTACGGCCACGAGAGATACGCGCCACAAAAATTGCCATTAGCGGTGTATAACCAATAAACCAAGCAAAGAAGAAGACTGTCCACCACTGCATCCACCAATCGGGGGCAGTTTCACTGGTCATGGTTGCCATGGCCATAAATGAACTTAAATATTCACCCATGGACTGCAAATAAACATTGGTTAAAAACAGGGTAGGTCCAAAGATAAAAATAACCGCACCAATTGCTAAAGCCAAAAACACATCATAGTGGGCATAAGCTAACAAAATAGCCGTTAACGAACCTAATACAGCCCAAGCTAGAAAACCCCAATGCATAAAGGCTTGCGATAAAGCTGGAGCAACGGCAGCGGCAGTACCTGCTTCTGTATCAAACGCTGGCGGCGTTACTACAAAGTGATAAACCGGCTCACCCGCAGCAAAAAACACCCCACCACCTGCCAGCAAAGTACACATAATCATTGATAACCAGCGGAAGGTGCTTATTTCTGGTTTATCAAGATTACCCACCTTAGCTTGACCGGCACGAGTCATGGCTACGCTAATCGCGATAAAGAAGGTGGCGAGTAATAGAGCTTGGAAGAAAGAACCTAAATACTTAGCAGTCCAGGCAAAACCATCCGCAATCAGTGTTGTTAATCCAGCTGTGTCATAAATTGACCAGCCTAGAAACAAAACAATAAAGCCCATGGTTAAAGTTAAAACTAGAGGGTCGCCAAAGCGATGAGAAATGTCATTTACAGCAGCTTGAGGAGAAGCGGTTTTGGTATCAGGCACCATTTCCAACGTGAGTTTAAAATTGGCCGCCTAGGCTACGCACCTATTTATGGTTAGGCAAGCAATAATAAAATAAATCTTAATATTGCCTGCCTAACCATAATTTAAACTTATACTATTTTTTTAGATTTAAACCTTCTTTAAAATCAAACTCGCATACAAGACAGGCACAGCCACTAAAGTAAGCAGGGTAGCAAACAGCAGACCACCCATAATAGTCACCGCCATGCTAGAAAAGAAGGCATCCGTTAATAAAGGCAGCATACCTAAAATAGTGGTGCCTGCCGCTAAAAATTGAA
>JAAYGA010000068.1 GCA_012727935.1 Pseudomonadaceae bacterium
CCACGCTTGTCTGGTAGCTTAATTGCTCGTAGCCTAGAAATTGCGCGCTTAGAAGCAGAACTTGCCGCCATGCAAACTAGTTATGCACAGCAGCCTAGAGTGCGGCGCATTAGCTCTGGCGCAAAGATGAGCAGTGAAGAGGCACTTTATTTAAGGCAATGGGAAGAGCGGGTGGAGCGCATAGGCAACTTAAACTACCCCGAGGCTGCACGTAGCCAAAACCTAGGTGGGCGGCTGCGGTTAATGGTGGTTATTGCTGCAGACGGGCGCATCCTAGAAGCGCAACTGCTAACCGGTTCAGGCCATAGCTTGCTTGACGATGCTGCTTTACGCATTTTAAATTTAGCTGCCCCGTTTGCGCCTTTGCCTGAATCAATAAGAGCCGAAGCCGATGTATTAGAAATTATTCGTACTTGGCAATTTGGTGATGGTTGGTATGCCAACTAAAGTAAGATGCAAGTTAAAACCTTTCATTCCCCGTATAATTTAGCCAAAATCATTGATTAGCTAAAAATAAAGAGAAAATTGTGAATACACTTAGGGATCATTTCCTTTTAGCCATGCCACAGCTTAAAGACCCTCACTTTGGTAGCAGTTTAATCTACCTTTGTGAGCAGAATGCCGAAGGTGCGTTAGGCTTAATTGTTAACAAGCCTTTACCTCTTACCTTTGCAGAGTTAATGGAACAAATGGCAATAACCAGCACGTCTAACCGACATGCTGATCAGCCTATTTACCGTGGTGGTCCAGTCCACCTAGACCGTGGTTTTGTATTGCACACGGGCAACACAAAATGGAAAGCTTGTTTAAAAATTAGCGACCAGCTAAGCCTTACAACCTCGTTAGATATTTTAGAAGCCCTTGCTAAAGGTGAAGGCCCAGAAGACTTCCTTATTGCTTTGGGTTGTTCTGGTTGGGAAGCAGGGCAGCTAGAACAAGAACTCTTAGATAACACTTGGCTAACCTGTGCTGCTAACAAAGCGTTGCTTTTTAATACCCTTGCCGATGAACGTTTAGCCGGTGCAGCAGCTACCTTAGGCATTAACTTAACTTTAATGACTGGGCAGGCAGGGCATGCCTAACACTGCTAAACCACGCTTAATTATGGCTTTTGATTTTGGTAGTAAACGCCACGGTGCGGCGCTGGGCAATGAATTAACACGCACAGTGAACCCACTCACAGAAATTCCTGCTAAAGACGGTATTCCTGCTTGGGAAATTCTTGATAAGCTAATTAAAGAATGGCAACCCGATGCTTTTGTGGTGGGGCTGCCTTTGGATGAAGACTTGGCTGAAACGCCTTTAAGCCTGCGTGCTAGAAAGTTTGCACGGCGTTTATTTGGGCGCTATGGCAAGGCCTGTTATGGCATGAATGAGCGGGGTTCAACCCGTGTGGCAAAAGAAATTGTTAAGCGGCAAGGTGGGCATAAAGGCAATTTTAGCCAAGACCCAGTCGACCGTTTAGCCGCCGCGGTTATTTTAGATGAATGGTTACAGTTAAACCCTAAGGGTGACAGTGTTTATTTAAAGCAAATTGCTGGGCCTAATTTTATTAAAAATTAACAAGGGAGTGATTAACACTATGGGAAATCAAAATACGGCTATTTTTTTGCCTGAAGTGGCACCACTGCTTGATAGCCTAGCAATAACTTTAGAAAACTATTTACAAGCGCAAGGCATTAGCGAGCCGCTATTAATTGGCATACACACTGGTGGTGTGTGGGTTGCTGAAGCCTTGCGTCAAAGAATGCAGATTAATGCACCCTTAGGCACGCTCGATATTTCTTTTCACCGCGATGACTATTCAAAAACAGGTTTAAACCCCAGTGTTAAACCTTCTAACCTGCCCTTTGCAACCGAAGACCAACATTTAGTATTAATCGACGATGTGTTGATGTCTGGCCGAACCATTCGTGCTGCTATGAATGAGATTTTTGACTATGGCCGCCCAGCATCCATTACTTTGGTTACCCTTTTGTCTTTAACTGGCCGTGAACTGCCCATTCAAGCCGACTGTTGTGCTTTGCATTTAGATTTACCAGCAGACCAGCGGGTTAAGTTGTCTGGCCCTGATCCTTTAGAGTTTAATTTAGTTATTCGTCCCATCGAAACAGAGGAACCCGCATGAGTAGCACGCTTAATAATCCCGCTCATCCCCGTAATGTGCAGTTAACGGCTGATGGGCGGTTAAAGCATTTTCTTAGCATTAATGGCCTGTCTAAAACCTTGTTAACTGAAATTTTGGATACGGCAGAGTCTTTTGCCAATATGGGTGAGCAGGCGGTTAAAAAAGTGCCTTTATTGCGCGGTAAAACCATTGTTAATTTATTTTTTGAAAACTCGACACGAACTCGCGCCACTTTTGAACTTGCCGCCAAACGCCTTTCTGCCGACGTGTTGAATTTAGATATTAATACCTCTTCAACCGCCAAGGGCGAAACCTTAATGGATACGCTGCAAAACATTGAAGCCATGTATGCTGATATGTTTGTAGTACGCCATGCCGATTCAGGCGCAGCCCACTTTATAGCCAGCCAAATTACCCCCAAAGTTGCCATAATCAATGCCGGTGATGGTCGCCATGCCCACCCCACCCAAGCCATGTTAGATATGTTCACCATACGTCGGCATAAAGGGGCATTTGAAGGGTTAAAAGTTGCCATAGTCGGCGATATTCTGCATTCACGAGTAGCTAGGTCGCAAATTCGCGCACTGAATATTTTAGGTGCTGCCGAAGTGCGCCTTGTTGCCCCCAAAACTTTGCTGCCAGTCGGCATTGAAGAAATGGGTGCTAAAATTTATACCCGCATGGAAGAAGGTATAAAAGACGTGGATGTGGTGATTATGCTGCGCTTACAAAAAGAACGTATGAGCGGTGCGCTATTGCCTTCAGAATCAGAATTTTATCGGTTGTATGGCTTAACCACCCAAAAGCTAGCTTATGCACACCCTGAGGCCATTGTTATGCACCCAGGCCCCATTAACCGTGGTGTTGAAATTGAATCTGCCGTAGCTGATGGGCCACGTTCGGTTATTTTACAGCAGGTGGGTTATGGCATAGCTACGCGTATGGCAGTTATGAGCATGGCAATGAGTGGACAGATGCACGAAAGGTCACAAATTCAATGAAAATTTCTATTCTAGGGGGTCGTGTTATCGACCCAGCGCAAGTTTTAGACCAAGTTACTGATATTCATATTGATAAAGGTCGCATTCTTGCTATAGGTGTTTGCCCTGAAGGTTTTGTGCCTGAACAAACCATTGATGCGACGGGGCTGATTGTTGCCCCTGGTTTTATTGATTTATGCTGCCATTTACGCGAACCAGGCCCTAGCTATAAAGGCAACATTGCCAGTGAAGCACTGGCTGCACTGGCGGGTGGTTTTACCCAAGTTTGTGCGCGACCAGACACAGTGCCACCTTTAGATTCACCGGCAGTAATACGCGTAGTAAGAGAAAGAGCTGAACTTGCAGGCAAGGCTAAGGTGTTGCCTATTGGGGCGTTAACTCAAGGTTTAGCAGGCCAGCTGTTAAGTAATATGGCTGGGTTACAAGCCGCAGGTTGCGTTGCTTTAACTAATTTGCGCCGCCCTATACAAGACAATTTAATTTTGCGCCGTTGCTTAGAATATGCTGCCACCTTTGATTTTTTAGTTATTTTTTACCCAGAAGACAATGCTTTAAAAGGCGCTGGCTTTGCCCACGAAGGCCCACTTTCTTCACAGCTTGGCTTGGCTGGCATTCCTGAAACAGCAGAAACCTTGGCCGTGGCACAAACACTTTTATTGGTTGAACAAACAGGTATTCGCGCCCATTTCGCTCACCTTTCAACCGCCCGTGCCGTAGAGCAAATTGCCCAAGCTAAGGCGCGAGGCTTGCCGGTTACTGCCGATGTTGCTTTAAGCCACCTATTATTCACCGATGCTTGTTTGGAATCTTTTGATAGTAATTTTCATTTAGAACCCCCTTTACGCAGCGAAGCCGACCGCTTAGGTTTATTGCAAGGTTTGAAAGATGGCACTATTTCTGCGGTTTCTAGCAGCCATTTACCTCACGAACAGGCCGCAAAGATGGCACCTTTTTCTGCCTCAGAGCCAGGTATGAGTAGTTTGGAAGTGGTGTTACCACAAATGCTGGCGCTGGTTGAAGGTGGCTGGTTAAGCTTGAGTGAGCTAGTTAAACGCCTAGCTTTTGCACCGGCTCAACTCTTGGGGCTTAAAGCAGGGGCGCTATGGACAGGCTATAACGCCGATTTAATTTTAATTGACCCTGAAGCTCACTGGGTTTTGAATGAGCAAAGCAGTTTTTCTGCTGGGCATAATACGCCCTTTTGGAATCAGCCACTTAAAGGCCGTGTGGTGACCAGTTTAGTGGATGGCAAGGTGCGTTTTAATTTAACTAGCTCTACTAATAAACCTTAACTGATCGCTAAACAGGCAGGAGACAGCAGATGGTGGTAAGCAGCCCAGTTTTTAATTCAACACCCATTTTTAATTCAACACTTATGGCTTCAAAACCTTTAGAAGAAGCAAGGCAACTGCCCTTAGGTAAAATAGTGTGTGTGGGGCGTAATTACGCAGAACACGCTGCAGAACTTAACAACCCTGTGCCAGAACAGCCGTTGTTATTTATTAAACCTGCCACCAGCGCCGTGACAATGCAGCAACCCTTGCAGTTACCTAAAGGGGTGGGTGATGTGCATTATGAAACAGAAATTGCCCTATTAATTGGTCAGCCCCTAAGCAAAGCCAGTGTTACAGAAGCCTTAGCGAGTGTTGTTGGTGTGGGCTTAGCATTAGATTTAACCCTAAGAGACTTACAAGCTGAGCTTAAAAAACTAGGCCACCCTTGGGAAAGGGCTAAAGCTTGGGATGGTGCTTGCCCACTGTCTAACTTTATTGCTGCTGAGCAGGTGAAGGATTGGCAAGCTTTAGAGCTTAGCCTAAGCATTAACGGTGTTGAAAAACAGCGTGGCCAAGCCAGCCAAATGTTAATGCCTATTGCTGAATTACTAAGCCACATTAGCCAAACGTTTACGCTGCTGCCGGGCGATGTGGTGATTACCGGCACACCGGCTGGGGTAGGAAAGTTAGCTGCTGGTGATAGGTTGCAATTAGAATTAACTGGCTTATTAAAGGTTGCAACGCAAGTCATTTAAACACCTAGGCTTCGCTTAAATATCAGCGAAGCCTGAAGGTTCTAATGCTTAATTAGTAGTAAAACTAAACGGCATCCTTGCCCTTTTCGCCTGTACGAATACGAATAATTTGATCAAGTGGCGTTACAAAAATTTTACCATCACCAATTTTACCCGTGTTAGCAACACTAATAATGGAATCAATTACCTGTTCAGCCATTGAACTATCAACTGCAATTTCTAATTTAATTTTAGGTAAGAAATCAACAACATATTCAGCACCACGATAAAGTTCGGTATGCCCTTTTTGGCGACCAAAACCTTTAACTTCAGTTACAGTAATACCCTGCACACCTATTTCAGATAAGGCTTCACGCACATCATCGAGTTTAAAAGGTTTAATAATAGCGGTAATTAATTTCATTATTGTTTCCTCAGTGAATTAACAAGCTTGCCTAATGGTAAAGCCTCTAGCAGCAAATAACCAAAAAGAGTTACGTTTTTTTAAAACTGATAAGATTGACCTGATCCATACTTTCTAAAAAAATACTCTGTTAAGCTGCACCCACTAGGAGAACAAGATGTTAAGGCCAGAACATTTACAACGTATAACAGAAGAAATTACGGCTAAATTGGGCGATTTTAACCAACCTCTGCCCACCAGCCAAACGTTAAAAAACTTAGTGAATGAAGTTGCCACAAGGCTAGATTTAGTCAGCCGTGAAGATTACGAACGCTTGTTGCAAATTCATCAGCGCACTCGCCAAAAAGTAGACCAGCTTAGTGGGCGTTTAGAGGCATTAGAAGCTAAGCTAAAAAATTAAGCTAAAGCAATACAAGGAGGTTCGCTGTGTCGCTAGCATTGGTTGCAAGTCGTGCTCTTATTGGTTTAGAGGCACCTGAAGTTAGGGTTGAAGTACACCTAGCCAATGGTTTGCCCGCCTTTAACTTAGTGGGAATGCCTGAAACAGCAGTAAGAGAAAGCCGTGATAGAGTACGCAGTGCCTTACTTACGGCTGGTTTTGAGTTTCCTGCCCGCCGCATTACCGTTAACCTTTCACCTGCTGATTTACCCAAAGAAGGTGGGCGTTATGATCTGCCCATTGCCTTGGGCATTCTGGTTGCCTCCAAACAATTACCGCAAAGCAGTTTAAATGGCCGTGAATTTATTGGTGAATTGGCTTTAAATGGCGAACTGCGGCAGGTTAAAGGTGCGTTATCGACTGCTTTAGCTACTGCAAAAGTGGGTGGGTTTTTAGTGCTTCCCACGGCTAATTTGCCAGAAGTGGGGCTAATATCTAACTTAAAAGCAGGTGGCGCTAATCACCTACTTGAAGTTGCTGCTGCTTTAAGAGGCCAAGCAGAACTTTTAGAACCAAGCAGCGAACAAGCAGAAGCCCCTTGTTTAAATTACACCGATTTATTGGAAGTAAAAGGCCAGCAATCCGCTAAAAGGGCTTTAATGCTAGCCGCCGCAGGGCAGCATAACTTACTATTTTGTGGCCCTCCTGGCAGTGGTAAAACCTTATTAGCCCGTTGTTTGCCTGGGTTATTACCAGAACTGAGTGAGCAAGAGGCTTTAGAGGTTGCTGCTATTCAATCCATAGTAGAAGGTTTTGATACCAATACTTGGCGGCAGCGGCCTTTTCGCTCACCCCATCACACCTCTTCAGCGGTTGCTTTGGTGGGGGGCGGCAGTAACCCTTTACCCGGAGAAATTTCATTAGCCCACCGTGGTATTTTATTTTTAGATGAGCTACCTGAATTTGGGCGGCAAGTATTAGAAGTCTTGCGTGAGCCATTAGAAGCAGGCGTTATTCACCTTGCCCGCGCTAAGCGTAAAGCAACCTACCCTGCCCAGTTTTTATTAATTGCAGCAATGAACCCCTGCCCTTGTGGTCATTTAGGTGACCCACGTAAAGCTTGCACCTGCGCTCAAGGTTTAATTCGCCGTTATCAATCAAGGCTTTCTGGCCCCTTGTTAGACAGAATTGATTTACACCTTGAAGTACCCGCTTTACCAGCCGATCTTTTATGGCAGCCAGCAGAGGGTGAAAGTTCGGCAGAAGTTCGAGTTAGAGTAAAAGCAGCAAGGCAGCGACAAATTGAAAGAGCAGGCAAGCCCAATGCCCAGCTTAGCCCAGCAGAACTAGAAGCTTTTGCACCCCTAGGTTTAGAACAGCAGCAATTATTAACGCGTGCAATGAATAAGATACACCTGTCAGCTAGGGCGGCACACCGTATAATTAAAGTGGCGCTTACTTTAGCCGACCTAGAAGCTAAGCCTGTCGTAGAGTCTAAGCACTTATTAGAAGCCCTAAGTTACCGTAAACTTCCTTGGTCAGACTAATTTAAGGAATGCCGTTATGCCGTTTCCAACATTACAAGCACTTGCCACAACAGAGGTTATTAGCCTAAGTGAGCAAGCTAGTTTGGCTGAAGCTTTAACCTTAATGAATAAAAACACCATTCGTAGCTTGTTGGTTAATACCAGCAAGGGGTATCGCTTATTACAAGCCAAAGATTTAATGGCGTTCCACCTACAGGGTATTAACTTTAACGTACCCTTGTCACAGGTGTTACTGCCTAGGGCATTACATTTACCACCAGAAGCCGATGTGCAAGAAGCCATTAAACTTATTAGCCTGCACCAAGCTGAACAGGTTTGCTTAATTGATGCTAACAATAAGCTGTGTGGCATAGTGACTTATACCGACCTAGTGCAGAACCTAGACCCAGACACCTTGGCTGAAAGCCAGCGCATTGGCGATTTATTGCGTGGCGTGCAGCTGTTACAAGTTAATAAAGAAATGCCCATTAGCCTAGTGCTAGGGTTAATGCAGCAGCAGGGTGTTAGCACAGCTTTAATTAGTGAAGAGCGTGTGCCACTAGGCGTGCTTACCTTGTCTGATGCCATTCGCTTATTAGACAAGGGTAGCGATCTTTCCTGCCGTGTTGATCAGGTTATGTCTAGCCCAGTTTCTACCCTGCCAGAACACTTTTCAGTGCGCCAAGCCATTAATAGTATGCGTAAAAAAGGCTTTAAGCGGCTAGTGGTAGTGAATGATGATAATAAAATGGTGGGTTTAATAAGCCAACAAGATTTAGTTAACCTTTATTACAGCCAATGGTTTGAACTAATTAAAAGGCAGCAGCAAGATTTACTAGAAAATAATCAGCGTTTAGAACAGAAAAGCTTAGCTTTTGCACAGCTACTAGAAGAGTTAGATTTTCCTGTCTTGCTTATAGATGCTAATGGTCAGCTAGATCAGTTTAATTTAGCGGCAGAGCAGATTTTTGCCAAAGAGAAACTTTTGCTAGGTGTTACCCTGCAATTGCTTATGCAGGGCAACCCTTCGGCAGCTAATGCAGCCGATTTCTTTAAAAAGCTAGCAATAGGCCAAGCTTCACGCGCTGAAGTTATGTTTAAGTCGGCTAAAGGCCATTACCAAGCCTATTTAATGACGAGTCGCCCACTGAACAAAGACGCTAGCCGTGGTTTTATGCTGCTTAGTTTTAAACCACGCCTTGTAACCGAAACCTTGCCATAAAATAAGCCATTTATTTTATGTTATTAATTATCGCTAAAGAGGCTGTGGCTTGGTTAAGTGTGTAAAAGTGTAAGCTAGGTGCGCCACCAGCAATCAGCTGTTGACACATATTAGAAATAACTTCTTCACCAAATTTAGTAATACTGTTGGTGTCATCGCCATAAGCTTCTAGCTGCTTTCTTATCCAGCGCGGCAATTCAGCACCACAAGCATCAGAAAAATGTGCCAATTTGGTGTAGTTAGTAATCGGCATAATGCCAGGAATAATCGGAATTTCTATGCCTGCAGCTCTAACCCTGTCTACAAAATAAAAATAAGCATCGGCATTAAAGAAATACTGGGTAATGGCGCTATCGGCACCGGCTTGGCATTTACGCACAAAGTTTTCAATATCAACGTCTAGGTTAGCTGCTTGAGGGTGGGCTTCAGGGTAGGCCGCCACTTCAATAATGAAATCTTGCCCAAATTCTTGGCGAATAAACTCGACCAATTCATTGGCATAACGCAGCTCACCACCCATTCCCATACCTGAAGGCAAGTCACCACGCAGGGCAACTAAGCGGCGAATACCCTTGTCTTTATAGCCTTGCAGCTGATTGCGTAATTCGGCACGGCTTGCACCAATGCACGACATGTGTGGCGCAGTGTCTATGCCACTTTCACGTAAAGCTAAAACAGTTTGCAGCGTACCGTCTTGGGTAGAACCACCTGCACCGTAGGTTACTGAAAAAAATTCAGGCTGAGTGGCGGCAAGTTGGTCGCGCACCGCTAAAAGTTTTTGTTGGCCAGCGGGTGTCTTAGGGGGGAAGAACTCAAAACTAATGGGGATGGAAGGCATAATTAATC